>JAYWGD010000181.1:0-6799 GCA_043778435.1 Myxococcales bacterium
AGCCAAGGGCGGAAGCGGCGGCGAAGAGCACTATGCGGCGCTCGAGCAGCTACGTACCGCCGCCCTTTCGACGCGTACCGACAAGCAAGACAGTGTGGCAGTCGACCTGCCAGACGGCGAGCATTGGACACGCGTACGGTTCTGGACCGTGAAGAGTTTGTTCGGCTTTCGCTACGGCAAAGAGCATCACGCGATCGTGGGCGGCTACGTGTTGAAGGTGCCTGACAACCGCGCGCCGGGCGCCTGCACCAAAGCGTTTGAAGCATGGGCACGCCCATGGGTGGAGACCTTTGATGTGGATGTGAAGCGTGAGCGCGACGTGGATTTTTCCTGGTTGCGGGCCACCGGCGACAAGCCCATCACATTGACCACCCATCGTCTCGCAGCCGAGACCTCGGTGCTCGCCATGAACGATGTGTACAAGGGCACCTACGTGGGCTTTCCCGCATGGGAAGGCGGCTGCCTGATTGTGGGCGTGGCCGTGCCCGAGCGAGGCGATGCCGTGCGCGCCGAGGCCGTACGCGAACGCATGGCGAACGAGGTGCTGCCCAAGGTGCGCATTCTCACCGCCAAAGAGCCGCCCGAAGTCTACTGACTCAGCGCACTTAGAGCCCTCCAGAAAGGTGCATCATGCACGATTGCTTGTTCTGCAAAATTGTGAGCCGTGAAATCCCCTCGCCCTTGCTTGCCGAAAGTGAGCACTCGGTCGCGTTTGCGGACATCCACCCGGTCGCCCCCACGCATGCGCTCGTGATCCCGCGCAAGCATCTGGCGGCATTCGCAGAGGCATCCGTGCAGGATGCACTTATCTTAGGAGATGTCATGTTGCTTGCCGCGCGTGTGGCACGCGAGCTTGGCCTTGAGGCGGATGGCTATCGCTTGGTCTCCAACACAGGCAACGATGCCGGGCAAAGCGTGGCCCATTTGCATGTGCACGTGCTCGGCGGCCGCAAGCTCGCATGGCCGCCGGGCTGAGAAGATCTTCTCGGGAACAAGAGACACCATCCGCTAAGTTCACCCATGGTAGGCCTCTCACGGATCGCTCGAACGTGCGCCCTCTGCGCTGGCTCGTCCCCCAAATCCCCGCTCGAAGGAAGCAACCATGTCCGCAAACCTAGCAACCAATAGCTCGAACGAGATCGTGCTCACGCGCGTGTATGATGCACCTGTCCAAAAGGTGTGGTCTGCATGGGTCGAGCCTGAGCAGGTGGCCCAGTGGTGGGGCCCTCGCGGGTTTGCCATCACCAGCCACAGCAAAGATGTGCGCACGAACGGCAGCTGGACCTACACCATGCACGGGCCCGACGGCACGAACGACGAGAACAAAACGGTGTTTCTCGAGGTGCAAGAGCACGCCAAGATGGTCTACGATCATGGTGGCAACGACGATCGCCCAGCGCTGTTCCGTGTGCATGTCACCTTTGCCGAAGCCAACGGCAAGACCACCGTGCACATGCGTATGGTGCTCCCCACGCCCGAGGCCGCCGTACAGACCCGAGGCTTCATCAAGGCGGCAAACGGAAACTCCACATGGGATCGCTTGGCTGAGTTTTTGGGCAAGACCCAACATGGCAAAGAGCGCTTTGTGATCAATCGTAGCTTTGATGCCAGCGTCGAGCGATTGTTCGAGGTGTGGACCAACCCCGCACAGTTCTCGCAGTGGCTGGCCCCCACCGGCATGAGCATGGAGTTTCTGCACACCGACGTGCGACCTGGTGGCCACAGCTTTTACAAGATGTTTGGCGGCGACGTAGAAATGTACGGCACCGTTCGGTACCTAGAACTCACAACCCCAACGCGTGTGCTCTACATCCAAGAATTCAGCAACGCCGATGGCAGCATGGGCCGCCACCCGATGGCGCCCACCTGGCCCGCACAAGTGCTTACGTTGGTGGAATTCGCAGGCGAAGGGCCCGAGCAAACGCGCGTGACCGTGACATGGGAAGCATACGGCGAAACCATGCCCGAAGAGCTCGCGACATTTGTGGCGGCGCGTACTGGCATGATGGGCGGCTGGACGGGCTCGTTCGACAAGTTGGAATCGCATCTGACCGCGTGAAAAGCGCTCCTCAATGGGCGGCGAGCGCCCGCGTCGGGCTTCTTGGATCCTTAGCCATCGAAGACAAAGAACAAACCCACGCCGAAAGCTCGGCGTGGGTCTGAGAACACTCAAGCTTCTTCAGTGAGTGACAGGCGACAAGCTTCGCGCCACCCAAGGGATGTTGTAGCCGCGGCTAATGTCGCCTGCATCCACGGTGATGATTCGCGGAGGTGCTTCCTTGAAGGGCGTGAGGGCTCCAGTGGCAACGACGAATCCAGACTCGGGAATTCCGCCCGTGAATCGCAAGGGACTTTGCGCGGGAACATAGAGAGTCGTGCGGTTGTAGGCCGCTTGGAGCAGCCGTGGGTAGCCCGTAAAGCTTCCGCCAAACGGAACATTTTTAGCCGCGATATAGCCTGAACCGCCGGTGGGTATCGCCGAGTAAAAAGATGCGAATGGTGCGTCGGGCAATGCATGCAAAAAGGTCACGATGCTTTCATTTGAGCGCGCGGCCGGAGATTTGAGCGAAAGCGCGGCGACGTTGAACGCGGCCTCGCCATCGGTGGCTACGAGAAACCCATTGGCGACAGCCAAGTAGCGCTCTCCTGCTTTGAGCGCGCCCGTGTCAAAGTTAAATACCGAGCTGCCTTTCGGGCGAGCTGAGCCGCCCGCGCCGTAAATGTCCAGGTTGTAGTTGCCTGGGGGCAACCGCACGCCCGTCGAAAGACTACCGTAGGACAGTCCAGCATAGACGCGCGCTGGTCCGGCAAAGATATCGACGGAAGGTGCATCCGCAGACGCGTGAAGCGCATACACCAGCGGATTTTGGCGAAGAATGCCGACGGAGCCCGAAGGCCCGACCACCAACAGCGACAGGCCCACGCCCCGGCCTGTGTCCTGACCATTCGGAACGCTACCCAGTTGGCCGACCGCGATGGCCAAAAAGTTGCCACCATTGGGCAACGCAGGCGTCGTGAATGCGGTGACCTTGTTGCCACCGGCAACGATGCCGACTTGCAAAGCCTGGCCTGCGGGCAACGACACGCCCGCAGCGTCCGTCGTGGAGAAGCGATTGAGTGCACTGACTTCGGGTGCCTTCGCGTCGTCATCCCCGAGATCGATTCCGACCGTTGGCGCATCTGCCGAGCCGTGAACGATGCGTACGCGGGCGGAGTGTGGTGCAGATGGACCATAGGACTCTTCGAGTGCCAAGACGCGGAACGCAGAGGCCGCGCGTGCAGCCGTGGAAGGGTGCAAAAATTTTGGGTTCCCAGCTGCAATGGCCGCATACTTTTTCCCGGTCTCCAGCTTCACAACGGGCGTTGTGTAGAGCGGGGTTTGCAGTGCTGAACTACCGGCGACGCGAACCTGAAACGCGTAGCTCCCGGTAGGCAGCGCGAGATAGGGCGAGGTCTCTCCGAACTTGATGCCCACGACTGCGGGCGTGCTGCTGCCGACGGCGTAGATGTCGACTGCAGGGGCCTCTGCCGAGGCGTGAACAATTCGAATCCTGGCTTTGGAGGTAGCCAACTCGTCCGAGGATTCCGAGATCGACTGCGCAGTGAGCTCCGTCAACATTGCCGATTCAGATTCATCCGTCGAGGATGTTGGCGAATCAACTGCACACGCGGAAAGGCTCGCAAGAACCAGAAAACGGAAAGCGGAAGAAACGTGATTCATCGTGGTGACTCCAAGACTTGATGGGTGAGGTTCGTCGGCGGGTTGCCGCCGGGGATGTCTCGTCAGTACCGGGATCAGCCGCTACCGCGTAGAGCCGCAAAGCCCACACGTGATGTGCACTTCACATCACCCCCGCCGATGCGTGTCGCTTCGTGTTCCCATCGCACCAGGTTGGTGACAAGGGCGGGCTTTCGTCGGCGGATGCCGAAGTTCAGCCCAGCCGATTTCGATCCATCACAACGACCGGCTCCAGCGTGCGCACAAGCCGCTCCAATTCGGCTTTGGCGGCGTCGGTGTAAGGCAGCGCCGAGATGTCCGTGCGGGCAATCAGGCGCGCCACAATCAAGCAGTCGATACGTGCAAGTTGCACACGCCTTGTGTAGCCCAGCGCGGGCTGCGCATAGACCAGCACGCCCGCTTCTAACCTCACCGAATCACCCGGTACGTGACCAAGCTCGCGCGCCACAGAGCGAATGCGCGTGGAGCGTTTGCGCGCGCGTACAAAGTCGCGATCGCGAAAGAGGTCGAAGTACTTGTTGCGAGACAGCGTGCCAGGCGCCACCGACATCACCACGCAGAGAGCATCTTCGCGCATCGAACTCATGGCGTGCCCTCAGTCGTCGTTGTTGGGCATGGCAAAGCCCGTGATGGGCTCGCCGCGGGCCATCTGCAAAAGCGCGGCATGACGATGCGTGCGCAGCCCCGTCATCAGTTCTTCGAGGTCGCCCTCCATCACGCGATCGAGCTTGTTGAGCGTAAGCCCGATGCGGTGATCGGTGATGCGATTTTGGGGGTAGTTGTAGGTGCGCACTTTGGAGCTGCGCTCGGCCGTGCCCACCATGCCGCGGCGCTCCGCAGACACCGCACTATCCGCTTTTTCTCGCGCGATATCGAGCAGGCGGCTGCGCAAGACCTTCATGGCTTTGGCGCGGTTTTTGAGCTGTGAGCGCTCGTCTTGGCACTTCACGATGAGACCCGTGGGCCGATGCAAGATCTGCACCGCGCTGTTCGTCGTGTTGACGCCCTGCCCGCCTGGGCCGCCCGACGCCGCGATGGAGACTTGCAAATCTTTTTCGTCGATTTGAACATCGACCTCATCGGCCTCAGGCAGCACAGCCACGGTGGCGGTGCTCGTATGGATGCGGCCCTGCGTCTCGGTGGCAGGCACGCGCTGCACGCGATGCACGCCGCCCTCGAAGCGCATCTGCGAGTACACATCTTTGCCCGTCACCAGCGCGATGCACTCTTTGTAACCACCGGCCGCGGCTTCGCTCAGGCTCATGATCTCAAGCGTCCAGCCGTGACGCTCGGCGTAGCGCGCGTACATGCGAAACAAGTCGAACGCGAACAAGGCTGCCTCTTCTCCACCTTCGCCGCTTCGAATCTCGACGATGGTGTTGCGCTTGTCATTGGGGTCGGTGGGAAGGAGCAAGAGCTCTATCTCGCTCTCCAATGCGGAAAGCGCAGGCCCCAGCCGCGCAATGTCTTCCTCGGCCATCTCTTTAAAGTCCGGATCGTCGCGGAGCACTTTGGCATCGGCGAGCTCGGTACTCATCGCCTGATAGCGCTGAAACGCAAGCACCACGGGCTCCACATCCGCACGCTCACGCGAAAGCTTTTGCAGCTCGGCCGAATTAGAGAGCACGGCCGGTGAGCACACGAGCTCATCCAACGTGCGGTAGCGTCTGGCAACGCTTTCGAGTTTGTCGATAGGAAGCATGTGTTTTACACCGAATTAGGCTGCACGCCGTGCGCTGCCACAAAGGCCTCGTAGGAGGCAAAGCTGAGCTCGTAAGGCGTAGCAGGAGGCAAGCGGCCCTCCTCGTAAGCGAGCGCAAGGCCCAATGACGCAAGAGCGATCTCGAGCTGCGCATCGTCGGGCTCAGCCGTCGTAATTTTTTGCACCGCAAAGCCAGGCCAAGACAAGAACTTAAGCGGCCCTACTTGGCAGTAACGCGCAATCACGCGTTGAATCTCGAACGCCAACGCCGCGACAAAAGGCATGGCCGGCAGCTTGATCAAAAAGAACACCACGTTGTCGAGCAGCTTGTTGCCTGTGGCGATGCTGGGCAAGAGCGATGCACCAATAAGCCCAAACACCACGATGGACACCATCACCACCAAGACCAAAAAGGTCGTGCCGCAGCGGGCATGAAGGGTCGTGAAACTGCGTGCATGCTGCACGGTGAGACCTTTCTCGGCCTCGTAGGTGGTGATCGTTTTGTGCTCAGCGCCATGGTACTCGAACACGCGTTTGATCTCTGGGATGCGGCGCATCAAGGCCAGATAGCCCAAGACCAGCGCCAACTTGAGCACACCTGTAAGCACCTGAAAACCTGCAGACTGCATGGGTAGGTTGAGGTGAAGCAAGCGCTGCACGCCCTCGGCGCCAGCTTGCGGTGCGGCCACAAGAACAACCAACGGGAGCAACATGACGAGCTTGCCCATTCCGCCTTCTTCTTTTGGCGCTTCGGCCTCGCCCTCCGCGCGATTGTCATGCTCAAACGCCTCTGCCGAATAGCGCAATGCCTCGCCGCCCAACTTGATGGACTCCACCAGTGAAACGATACCGCGCGCAATAGGCCATGCTTTCCAGCCACCCTCCCGCGCGGGCATCGGCTTCCAGCGCGCCTGCAAGGTGCCATCTTTGCGACGGAGCACCACGGCATAAGCGCGCGGAGAGCGCATCATCACGCCCTCGATCACGGCTTGGCCGCCGATGTAAGGACGGGTGTCCGAGAATTGGGCTGTAGCGGCCGATTCGTCAGTCGAGCTCGCTCCAAATACCTCCGTATTTTTCACTTGCTGTCCCGCAGCCTCGACCGGTTTGCTCCCATTCTCGGGCACCCGTTCGCTAGACACGCTCAGTTCTTCTTTTCGTAACGCTTGCGGAAGCGATCTACGCGGCCTGCGGCGTCGATGAGCTTCTGTGTGCCGGTATAGAACGGGTGGCACTTGCCGCACACGTCGACCGAGAAATCTCCGCGCGTGGACTTGGTCACGATGGTGCTGCCGCATGCGCAGCCAACGGTCGCGGGCAAGTACTCGGGGTGAATGCCTTCTTTCATGGGAACTCCT
>JAYWGD010000182.1:0-2417 GCA_043778435.1 Myxococcales bacterium
TCTTTCGCAGGCCTCCGAGGCCTCGGCAGGCACACCCAACGCGCAGCTGGTGTTGCCCGTGAAGTATTGCTCAGGGTTGCTGCTACTGCGCACGGCCACCTTTTCGACGCCATTGACCCAAGTGCGGGCACCTGGCTCAAACGTGGTCATGACCAGCTTGGGGCCACTGCCAGCGTCGTAACTGAACACGCGCGACCCTACGTTGCGATGGTCGACAAACCACTCGCTGTTGTTGTTGGAACCAAACCGGAACCATTGTCCGTCGAGATCGCCCTTGAGCGAGGCCAACAAGGTGGCGTTCGCTTGTCCGCCGTCGCCCTGCACCACTGTCGCCACGGTGTAATTGCGGTTCGAAGCAAAATCACAGGACAAACCGCGCACGCCAGAACCATACGTATCCGCAAACCGCACGGCAGGCAGACCATTGATGGTTCGGTCGCGATGTGTGCCGCAAATGCGTGTTGGAGCATTCAGCAATTCTCCCGAAGACGTAGTCGTTTTGCTAGGCCACGCACGCACCTTGTTTTGTGTCTTTGCGTCCACATCCACAATGTCCGTCGCGTCCAACCAGAGCTTTGCGCTTTGTGCTTCCACGACCGCTCGGCAGTCTTTGCGCGTGTATTCGATCTCCAGATCCTGACTCACCGTGGTGCGCGTAAGCACATCCTTGACGGTGTACTCGATGGCGGCCGCAGGGTTATTCTTGTCGAACGTGGAGCCGCTGCGAATCTGCGCATCGATGTAAGGTGCAAGTGCTTCAAATGCGTTGCCACCACTGAGGCCCGTGAGCAGGCCGGATCCCGCATCTGCAGGCGTGGTTCCTCCCACCGGAAAGATCTTTACCCGTGTGGTTGCGCGCGTCTTTCTCACCGCGGAGCTCACTTCGGCTCCATAGGGGCCGAAGCTCGCACTAACCGCAGCACGCAACTCGGACTTCGAGGCGTCTGACTCGAACAGGACGTACAACAATCGGCCATACGTCACCGAGCTCACATAAACTGCCGGATTGCCCGGTTGCACAAAGCGGGCCACCTGAGCCGACGTTACAGAAGGATGAAAAAAGCCTGACGCATCGCTGGTGGGAGGCTCAAAAACCAAACGGTAATAGCGCTGCCTCAGCAGAACAATCACTCGGCTCTTTCGTGTCTCGTTGCCGCCGCCCACCTCGACGCCCAATTGGGCACCCAACACTTTTGCGCCCACCTTCAGGTTGGCCTGCAACTCGGACATGGAGTCGAAGGTTTCCACATCGAGTGTGGGCGGATCTTGAACAGCACCGCCATACTGGTTCAACTTGTTGACAATGGCGTTTTGCGCGGACTGCGCACGAGACGCGGTCACCTCATCCAAAACCTCTGTGGTGTCGACGGTGCCGTTGGTCGCATTGGCGTAGATCTTGCCGCCGCCCCGCTTGAGCGGGATCGACTGCGGATCATCGCCCAGAGTTTTTCCTTGTAACAACGCACCGGGATAAATAGTTTCGCTCTGGCCGTTGCCGCCCGTGAAAGCTTCGGGGTTCGCTTGTGCGGACATCTTTTGCTCGGTGCAAAGCCACGTCGTGCCACTTGCATCGGTGGATTGTTTGGCTGCCGCAAGCCCCACCGGCCTCGGGCTGTGGGCCTCAGGTGGTTGTGGCGGTGCCCCACCGGACTCAATGGTTTCGGGCACCGTTGGAACAGGTGGGATGGCCGTGCCTGAATCTACGGCGATCGCAACAAGCTTTGAGGTTGTCCCAGGGTCACGATCCGCAGGTGAACCTGTTGCGCACCCCAGAACCAAACCTACCATCAGCACAAAACCTGAGATCCTGAACGACATAGGAGCGACACTGCCAGAAACACAGACATGGGACCAGAGCAATGCGCAGTATTTGCGCGAAAACATGGGCTCAAGTGCGACTAGTCACTACAATGTAGTTTTATGTAAGTGTGCGTCCCCATCAATCGAAAAAATGGCTTTCAAATGGCTTTCCGATCTTGACGCGACGCGCAATTCTATGACGCAATGCCGGCCCAGAAGGAGCCGCCCATGAGCGCCTATGTCTGCCCTGCTGGAGTTCAGATTCTTGGAACCTACGACCCGCGCTACGCGGAGATTCTTACCCCAGATGCCATTGCTCTTTTGGCAGATCTGACGCGACGTTTCGGAACCAGAGTCGTCGCCCTCTTGCAGCAGCGTCAACTGCGTCAGGAGCGCCTGGATGCCGGTGAGACGTTCGACTTTCTGGCAGAGACATCGGCCGTGCGCGCAGGCGATTGGAAGGTCTCGGCGGTGCCCGCCGACATCCAGGATCGTCGCGTGGAGATCACAGGCCCCGTCGAGCGAAAGATGATCATCAATGCGCTCAACAGTGGCGCAAAGGTGTTCATGGCCGACTTTGAGGACAGCAACACGCCCACCTGGCACAACCAGCTCGA
>JAYWGD010000183.1:0-6787 GCA_043778435.1 Myxococcales bacterium
GTGTCCTTCACCTCGACAACATCGGGCTCCGAGAATTTGCCAGACTCCGATGTTGCGTGACGAATCTGGTCCGCCGTCACGGCCTTGTCGAACGCTACCTCGAGCTCGGTGCCGCCTTTAAAGTCGGTGCCGTAGTTAGGCCCTGGATAGAAGAGCAAAAACAAACTGCCGAAGGTGAGGACCAAACTAAGCGTGATCCAAAACTTGCGCATGCCCATAAAGTCATACTGCTTGCCTGGCTTAAAGAGTTCCATGGCTCAGATGCTTTCCACGAGGGTATTTGCTTGGGTTTGGTCCGGCACATCGATGCCCACCGACAAGGTTTTGACGCGAGCGCCGCGCACCCACCAATCGAAGACAAGACGCGTGCACACGACACCCGTGAACAAGCTCGCGACGATGCCAACGATCAGGGTGATGGCGAATCCCTTCACAGGGCCCGTGCCAAGCTGGGCCAAGATCAGGCCTGAGATAAAGACGGTGACGTGACCGTCGATGATGCTTGCCATGGCGCGATCGTACCCCGCATCCACGGCAGCCCGCACCGAGCGGCCAGCGCGCAACTCTTCGCGAATACGCTCGTTGATAAGCACATTGGCATCCACGGCCATGCCGATGGTCAGCGCCAAGCCAGCGATGCCTGGCAGCGTCATCGTAGCGCCGAAGGTGGCGAGCACGGCGAGCTGAAGGGCCAAGTTGAAGAGCACCGCCGCGTCGGCCACAAGGCCCGATTTGCGATAGTAAACCACCATAAACAGGAGCACCAAGCCCGAGCCAAACAATGCGCCCGTCACGCCTTTGCGAATGGCGTCTTCTCCGAGGGTTGGTCCGATCAACGTCTCGTTCGAAGGCGTAATGGGCGCCGGCAATGCGCCACTCTTGAGCACCAATTCGAGCTTCCGCGCATCGGTGCGCTGGCGATCTCCAGAACCGCCGCCAAGCGTAACTTGCATGTTGGAGCCCAGCTTTTCCTGAATAACAGGCGCGCTATTGACGGTGTCGTCCAAAATGATGGCCATGCGGCGCTTGATGTTCGCCGTGGACAATTCCTCCATGCGTTCGGCGCCCGCTGCAGTGAATGTCACCCCAACGGCCCAGGATGGGGAGTTGTTGGAAGGCGGGTTGGTGCGTGCGTCGGTGATGTACTCGCCCGTGACATCGGCGCGCCGATAGAGATACAAGGTGCGCCAACCGATCTCAGTTTCGACCATGGTCTCTTCGTTAAATTCGCGAAGAGCCTCAAAGCCGATTTGGTGGTCGTCTGGCACGGGGAGTGTTGCGGCCCACACTTTGAGACGATCGCGTGTTTGTGTCATGGTTTCGCCCTCACGCTTGACCATGCGTGCATAGTGCACGGTTGCAGTCTTCCCTGCCCCGTTGGGAGCATTCTCGACGTTCCCCTCGACCGACAAGCCCTGGCCCTCGGGCAGGGTGTTGTCCTTGATGCTTGCGAAGAAGTCGTGCTCGTCGTCAACCATCTTGAACTCAAGACGCGCGGTGCGACGGATGGTCTCTTTGATCTCGTCGAAGGCTGCCTTGTCGTTGCCGGGCACTTCGATAATGATGTCCTCGTCGCGCGTGGCAACGCTGGCTTCTTTCAAGCCCAATTCGTCGACACGGCGACCAATCGTGTCTTTGGCCTGCTGCACCGCGGTTTCGCGAATTTGGGTCTCGACTTCGCTCAAGATCTTGAACGGCACTTCGCCCGCCAAGGTGGAGGGAACCTTGCCAAGTTCCGACTGAAAGCGCGCGACAAAACGTTGGTCAATCTTGATCGCATCGCTTGGATCGACGAACTTGATGCGCAGCGTGGCGGCATCGTCAGCGGGCGTGGACACACGCACCTTTTCGTCGAGCTTGGTCATGTTCTCGCGCTTGACCGCGCCGTCGCCCGTGTGGAAGCCGTACATGATGGCAAGCTCGCGGCGCATTTGCTCGGCGTAGTTGTCGCGCTTCTCGCGAATCGCTTCCTCCACCTCAACGGTGTACATGAGGCGCATGCCGCCCTGAAGGTCCAAGCCCTTCACCACCGCGGCATGCACATTGTCGCGCACCAGTTCCGGCAAGGGGATCTTTCCGCCTGACATGCTGTGAAGGGTCGGCCACAAGAGAAGCCCTGTGCCGGCCATCAGCGCGGCAACAAAGCCCGTCTTCCAACGCCAGTAACTGTCCATCACAGGCAGCGCCAGCACCGCCGACCAAATCGCCATCAACAGCAGCGAGATGCCCAGGGCGAAACCGCCGCCAAAACGGAATGCGGCCCCGGCGCCAAACACCAGCAGCAGCGCGGCGATCGCTGCGTTACGACGTGCAGAATTCATTTTAAAGCCTTTGCTTTGGAGTCACGCAAATCTGAAAGCGGGTCGCCCGCTTTTGCGACTTTGACGACGGCCACAGCGCTCACCGTATGGCTGAGCGCCTCGACCACGGTGCCGGCTGCGATCTTGATCTTCATGCTCTTTTCGCCAACCTCGACGAGCTCGCCCAAGATGCCAGGCTGGAGCAACACGCGGTCGCCCACTTTGAGCGTTTTGCGTGCGTCATCGTCGGTCTTTTGGCGACGCCACTGCAGAAAAAACATGCCACCAAATAGAATCACCATCATCAGCAGCATGCCCGCCTGACCACCAAATGGCGCAGATGTGGCTGCAGATGCAGGCGCACTCGGGGCAGCAGTGGAGGCCGTCACGGGCACATCGGAAGTGGCTTTTGGCAGGTCGGGCTGGAGAAACATAGGCGGTGCTGGGGCTTAGCCCGGGTGGGACGCACAGTCAACGATGGCGGTTCGGCGCAAGCCCACCGGTGCGCTCGCCCGTCAGGGTTGGAAAGTGTTGTCTTCGTCGAACAGCACGAGTGGTCGGCCCGTAGAGTTCATCCGTAGGATGTCCGAGTAGGGCTTGGGCGAGTTTGGATTGGTGAGTGCCAGGAGCCAATTAAGCAAGTCGGGTTTCAGCTCTTCTCTCTTCGCACTCGCAGAATTCACCACCACGTCTTGCGTGCCATATCTCCCACTCACGCTTGCAGGGTTTTTTAGCAAACGGAAATCCGGGTAGGCGAATGAGATGCAGTTGTCCAAATGGAGCAGATGGTACTGCCCCGCGTTGAGCTCAATGCGCTGAAGAAACGCTGCTAGATTCGCGCCCAATCCTGCATGGCCAGCATAGGAAAGGAAGTCGGCATCCGCCGAGACCCTCTTCAGCTCCGCATCAAATGCAACGCCACCTGATTGTGGAGCATCGACCAAAAACAAGTCGAATTTGAATCCCCGATTCGCATTGTCTACCGTCCATGTCGCGCGCTCCACGGGCGTGCCACGAGGATTTGGAACTTGGGTGTAAAGCTCACGCACTTCAGAGCTTCTTTGCAGCGCACTGTGCAGATGTTCGACCAACTCCCAGTAGATCGCGGCAAAGGGATCAGAGCGACTCATGCCTGTACCCGGCAAGTAGCGCCCCATCACAATCACGATGTGCATGCGACCATCGGCCCACATGCGATCGTACTCGGGGTACGTCGTCGGAGCAGTGCCCAAAGGCGCAACAACTTGCGATGACGAACGAAACACATCGGCGGCCTCAAGCGCACAGCCAACTTGTGCCGGGCGATAGGAATAAAAAAACTGTCCCTCTTCGCCAGGCACCACGCTCTTGCCACATGCATCTTTGTACTTTGCAGCAAATGCAAAAATGCTTGGCGGATCCACACGCATAGGAAGTGGAATCTCTGCGGCAAATTGAAATGCCTCCTGCTTTGGAAACACAGCCTGCAGCTCGGCATCATAGGCGATTCGGACAAGGCCTTCCCCCGCCGCACTCATGGCCCCCAGTGAAATTTCCGCACTGCCAAAGTTGGCTGATCCGTTGTATTTTTGCAAGGCTCCGACCGTGTACAACAGCTGACGCTTCACAAGATCTCGAGGCGCAGCGCCAGTCTCCCCGACGACTTCGGAGTGTAACTTTAGCGTGTGAACTTTTTGGGGGTTGCGAAAGGACTGGTCGACTGGGGCAACCAAACTGGCGTCGATTACGGGTGCCGTGACCGCTGCGTCGGTGGCGCCGGCCGTATCACCCAACACTGCTGCCGAGACGCAGCCTCCGAGTACAAGGAGCATTGCACCAAGCAAGCCATCCCAGGAACGACAGGCGCCTCGTTTCATGAAATGAATGATGCGGGCTGACAAATCCGTGTGCACGCAAGCAACTAACGCGATGCGAGCCAGGCGACCGCCGCGCCGTAGCGCTTGTTCATCGCGTCGCGTGCGAGCTCGTGGCCCATGCCTTTGACAAGGCTCACCCGCACGGGCACGCGGGCCTTCTTGAGCAAGGCCGCCACGCTTTTGGTGCCTGGTGCGGTTTCGTCCATGGCACCGGTGACCAGGTAAACGCCTCGTACTTTTGGCCTCGCCTTTTTGAGCTCGGCTGCCGTGTCGCCCATCCAATAGGCGTCTGTGGCAGCCATGATGAGCCAACGCGTCCACGTGCGCGGCTCGTCCTTGCCTAGCTGCTGAGCCACAAACGCGCCTTCTGAAAATCCCATCAGCACATTGTTGTGCAAACGCACGCGGCCCTTGTGTTTGGCGTTCATGGCCAAGAGCACGCTTCGGATCACGTGGGCCGCTCCGCCCGCGTTGTTGCCCCAACTTCGTCCGCTGCCATAACTCTCTTGGCCCTCAGGGCACACGAGCCAGCCGCGTGACCGCACCACCTTGGACCAGGCTACACAATCAGCATCCGCGTGACCTCCGCGACCATGCAGGTACACATACACGGGCAGAGAGCCCTTGGCGGTGGGCGTGTAGTAATAGGCGCTACCACCGGGCGATACGATGTGTCGGGGCTGAGCGGGAGTGCTTGCGTGTGCGGTGGGCGCGAACAGCAAAAAAGCGAGTGAAAGCACCGCTCTCAGCATCACGCGCCGCGTAGTTCTAGGCCGAGTTCCGCGCCCAATGCGCGGGCCTCCACAGGAGTGTTTGGCCAGGGTTTAGAATGCACGCCTTCACGATAGAGGGTTCCGTCGGGCTCCGCCACCCAGGCGCGCAGCATCATGGTCGCCCCTTGCTTGACGGCATGCACGCCTAGCGGTGTGTGGCAGTCTCCGCCCAATGCACGCATCACTGCGCGCTCGGCCTCTACGCAGATGGCTGTATCTGCACAATGCACTGAGGAGAGCCACACCTGCACACGGGCGTCATCGATGCGCGCCTCGATGCCTAAAGCGCCTTGCGCCACCGCGGGCACAAAAGCATCTGGCGCGAGCCACTCTGTGGCGCGCTCTCCCAAGCTCAAGCGATTCAGACCAGCGCCCGCAAGTACCACGGCATCCAGCTCGCCCGAGTCGGCCTTTCCGAGGCGCGTGTCTACATTGCCTCGGAGCGGCATCACATTCAGATCCGGCCGCAAGCGGAGCAGTGCCAACTTGCGACGCGCGCTGCCCGTTCCAACACGCGCGCCCTCGGGCAATGCCGAGAGCCGCCCGAAGCGCGGCGCCACCAGCACATCTCGGGGGTCTTCGCGCGTGGGGATGCACACCAGGCCCAGGCCGTCTGGAAGATCGGACGGCACATCCTTCATGCTGTGCACGGCGATGTCGGCGCGGCCATCGAGCAATGCCTCTTCGATCTCCTTGACGAACAAGCCCTTCCCGCCCACATCGGCCAAAGGTCGGTCTTGCACGCGATCGCCGGTGGTTACGATCTGCAATTCCTCGATGACGAGGCCGGGGTTGGCCGAGGCCACACGCGCCGCAAAGGCCCGCGACTGCGCCAGCGCCAGTGGAGATTTGCGGGTAGCATACACCAATTTACTTTGACTCATGAAGCACGTTCCGAAGGTTCGATTGGCAATGCTGGAGACGACACCGACCCTAGCCCAAACAGCTCGTTGAGCACTTGCGCGGCCGACATCTGAGCTTCTGGCGTGAGACTTTTGAGGCGCGAGATCGGGCTGTGGCTGAGCTTTGCCCCCATGGCCTCCACCATCACACGAAGCGCCTCTCGCTCTGGTTCGCCCAACGCTTTGAGCTTGCCGGCGAGGGTGCGCTCAAGCTCCGCTTTGAGCAGCTCATCGATTCGCGCACGAAGCGAGACCACGGTATCTTTGGCTCCCAAGCCTTGCAGCCACACACGCCAAGCAGAGAGCTCTTCGTCGATGATCTTCTCGGCGTGCTGAACGGCATCGCTGCGCCGGGCTGAGCCCTCGCCCACTCGCTGTTCCAAATCGTCCACATTGTAGACGTAGACATCCTCTACCTCATGGACCTTTGGGTCTACATTGCGAGGCACAGCCACATCGATGACAAAGAGCGGGCGGCCTCGACGCTTTCGCATCACGCGCTGGGCCATGTCGGCCATGAGCACGTAGCTTGCGCTGCCCGTGCTCACAATGACAACATCTGCAGAATGCATGTGTGTTTCCAAGTCCGACAGGGGCGCAGCCTTCGCGCCAAACGCTTGCGCCAACGCCAAGCGCTGGGCCTCGCCGCGGTTGCAAACGGTAAGCCCTGCGCCCTCGTGTTGCATGGCCCGAAGCGCGGCCTCCGCCATGGTGCCGGCACCTACACACAAGACCTGACGCCCCTTGAGATCTCCCACAATGCCGCGCGCAAGATCGACGGCCACACTGCTGATGCTTACCTGTCCCTCGCCGATGCGGGTCTCCGAGCGCACGCGCTTGGCTGCGCTCAGCCCTGCACGCAGCGCGCGCCCCAACATGGGGCTCAATGTGCCCGCGCTTTCGGCAGAGGCATACGCCTCCTTGAACTGACCAAGCACCTGGGGCTCGCCCACCAC
>JAYWGD010000184.1:0-2413 GCA_043778435.1 Myxococcales bacterium
TGTGCGCGCACGATGGCAGGCGCGCTTTCGATACTTGCTTGTGGACGAGTATCAGGACACCAACGGCGCGCAGCTGGATTTGCTGCGTGCGCTAGCATCAGAGCACAAAAATGTGTGTGTGGTGGGCGACGACGACCAGTCTATTTACGCGTGGCGGGGCGCCGATGTGCGCAACATCCTGGACTTCGAAGAGCACTTTCCGGGCGCCAAGATCGTCAAGCTTGAGGAGAACTATCGGTCGCGCGCGCCCATCTTGGCGGTGGCCAATGCCGTCATCTCCAAGCGCACCGATGCCAAACATCCCAAGACGCTCTTTACGTCGCGCGAGGGAGGCTTGCCCGTGCGGATGTTTGTGGCGCCTGGTGTGGACGAAGAGGCCGCATTCGTGGGCGATGAGATCGCCAACTTGCGCCGTGCGCAGAGTGTGCCGGGGCGTGAGATCGCCGTGCTCTACCGAAGCAATGGTCAGGCAAAGAGCATCGAAGAATCGCTGCGTGAGCGCGGCGTGAAGTACCGCATGATCGGCGGCCAGCAGTTCTTTGAGCGCAAAGAAGTCAAAGACGTGCTCGCCTTTCTTAAGCTCACGCTTAACCGACACGACGACATTTCGCTCCGGCGCATCATCAACTTCCCGGCGCGTGGCATTGGCGAGCAATCGGTGCAGCAATTGTCGATGTCGGCCGCGGCCCACGGGTGGACCATGTGGCAAGCGGTGGAGCGCGTCGATGCCATCGACGGCGTCTCCAATGCGGCGCGCGAGGGCTGCAAGGGGCTCGAGCGAATCGTCGGTGATTTGCACCGAAAGCTTGTGACGGAAAGGCAGTTACCCAGCGAGGCCGCACGCGATTTGTGTGTGGTGTTGCAGCTGCGCAAAGAGATCGATTTAAGCTCTACCTCGAGCGCCATGTCGGCCAAACGCTGGGCCAATGTCGATGGGTTTTTGCAGATGCTCAAACGCCGCGAGGTGCGCCGAGACGAGGGCGGCGCCGAGACAGAATCGGATCGCGACTTTGCGCAGTTTCTTCATAGGCTCACGCTGCAGCTTTCGGGTGACGAAGAAGACAAGGGCGACTTGGTCACCCTGTCTACCTTGCATGGTTCCAAGGGCCTCGAGTTTGGTCATGTCTTTTTGCTGGGATGCGAAGAGGGCCTGATGCCGCACACGCGCACCACGGAGACCAAAGCCACCGATGCGCCTGTGATGGATGGCGTGGACCTGGTGGAAGAAGAGCGTCGGCTTTTTTATGTAGGCGTGACGCGCGCCAAAGAGCAGCTGACGCTGTCGCGCTGCAGTCATCGCATGAGCAAGGGCACGGCTTTGCCTCGCACGCCAAGCCGGTTTTTGGTCGATATCCCGGAGGAAATGCTCGCTCCCGTGACTCATGTGCAAGAGGCGCTTACCGAGGATCTGTTCGCCTCGGGCGCCGCGGGCTTGCTCTCTGCGCTGCTCGGCGAATCCCAGTTGCCTTAAGGCGTTCCTGCGGCCACACTTTGTGGATGCTCCTTGCTGGCCCGCCAAGTTTTGCGCCTCGCCGTCGGTTTCGGGCCTACCGCTCGGGCGCGGCGATTGTGGAGAGCTTGCTCGTGTTGCCGGTGCTGACAATGCTTGCGATGAACGCGCTGGAGTTTTCGCGATACGCGCAGGTTCGGATGCTTGTGCGCTATGCGCAGGTTCAGGGGCTGCGTGAGTGCAGTGTGTCGGGCGATCATGAACACAACCCGACTGGAAACGCGCAGGGGAACGAGAAGGCCAAAGCGGTGGTGAAGGAAGCGCTCAAGCCGTGGGAGGGAAAGTGGCTCGACTCCGCGATTCCCGGCTGCGACGTGCGCGATAGATACAGCGAAAGCTCACCGGTGTATTTCCCCTTGAGTGCAACGTACAAGTGTTCCTACGCGCTAAGCTTTTGCAAAGCGATGAGTCCCATTTCGGTGTCTGGACCCAAAGAGCCGATCACCGGCGCACCCTCGCTCAGCATGCCGGTACAGACTGCGTTGTATGACAAGCACAACGCGACATCGGGGGTGCCGACCAGAACGCCTTGTCCCCCCGACAGCAACGAGGCCGGTTGCCGCATCGCGGTCGTGGGCGATGCCGGAGCGCCGCCCAATATGGCAGTCTGTACGTCGACAATCACTGCTGAGCAAAGAAGATGTTCCACATGTGCTGGCTTGTGTAGTGGGGTGGCAACATGTTTAGCTGGGTGTGATGATTCTATGCGTTCGGCGCTTCAAAGATTCTCCTCGGGAAGCTTCCAATGTCGCCCGACGGTCGATGACATGAAGCCCTCCACATGCGGCCTCAATCCTTTGTGATTCTTTTCGTTCGCCCCGATAGATGTCACTCGTGTCACTTGCAGGGCTCGCCAAGCATCGAGACTTTCGGCTCTACGCCTTGGTGCGTTTGTTCTTTTCT
>JAYWGD010000185.1:0-2412 GCA_043778435.1 Myxococcales bacterium
CCAGAATGCGCAGCTCACCCACAACCCCATCGGAAAGCGGATGCTGGCTTACGGCATCGTCAGTGCGGAATACACCTACCTTGTGCAGTGCAAAGGGCGTGCCCGACGAGACCAACGACAGCGAGCCTGGCGCATCTTCTGCCATGACCTGGACGCGCTGCTCCTTGTGGAGGGCATCTGCATCGACCGACACCGACGCCAGTCCCGTGCCTGGCCGGCGGAACGTGACGGCCAAGCTCGATTCGGCGAGCCCATAAGCTGGTAAAAAGCTGCTCTCCTCAAAGCCCAAGCTCGAGAACTTTTGCGCGAAGGCATCGAGGGTTGCGGCGCGAATGGGCTCGGCCCCACAACCGGCGATGCGCCATGCAGAGAGATCGAGCCCGGCGATATCGCGCTCCTTGATGCGTTTGTTGGCGAGCGCATACGCAAAGTTGGGCGCGAACGAGATGGTACCTCGCACATGAGAGAGCGCACGCAACCAAACCGCGGGCCTTTTGAGAAAGCTGAGTGCAGGCAAAAAATGCACCGGCACGGTGTACACAATGGGCGACAGCACAAAGCCAATCAGCCCCATGTCATGAAACAACGGCAGCCACGAGACGCCTACATCTTGAGCATCGGTGGCCAGGCCTTCACGCATGATGCAGTGCGCATTGGCGAGCAAATTTGCGTGTGTTAAGGCCACCCCTTTGGGGGTGGAGGTGGAGCCGCTGGTGTACTGCAAAAAGCAAATGTCATCCGACGACCGGGACACGGGGGCTAGCGGCTTATGTGCATTCTGCAGCTCCGCGGTGGTGAGCACCGCTTGAACATCGGGGGCTGCGGTGTGAAGCGTTCCCAGCAGCGCTTTGATGTCGGCACGTGTGATGACGAGCTTGGCGCCCGACGCGCGCACAACGTGAGCCGCGCCCTCGAGGTAGCTTGTGAGCTGCCCCAAACCTAGCGGAGGGTACATCGGAACAGGCACCAGGCCGGCGCGAATGGCACCCAAAAAGCAAAGCACAAAGTGTTCATTGTCGGGCACGATAAGCGCCACTCTGTCGCCGGGGGTAAGGCCGTGCTGTTGAAGCGCGCCGCCCCAAAGTGCCGTGACCGCATCAAGCTCTGCAAACGTATAGTGCGAGGTGAGACCGGGGGCTCCCGCCTGTGCAAAAGCATCGTCGCCGTAGAACGTAAACCCCACGTCGGGCCGGGTCTTGGCTGCGAGGGTGATGGCTTCACTGAGGGTGGAGGGGGAGCTCATGAATTACAGAACCCCTTTTTGACACGGCGCGTGCGCGCGGGCCATACTGTTCCTCATGGCAACCATCGACACCGAAGCTGCAGCTCGCCAAGTGGCCCGTGCCATCGCCAGCGACGTTGCGATTTACAACCCGTCCAAAATTCAAGAAGGGCTGGAAAAAGACGATCTTTTTGAGCGTATGGCCGATGAGATTGAAGAAGGGCGCGCCTTCTACAAGAAGCGCGTGGCGCCCGAGCTTTATGCAAAAAACCTTTACGAGCGCGCGATTGTGGATGTGCTTCTCAAAGGAAAAGCGCATTTCAAGTGTAAAGCTTGGTGAAGGGCAGTACCGCCAAGTGGCGTATGCTTGGCCAACTGACTGTCGAACACGAACGCCGCGGCTTGCGCGCAGATCGCTGGCTTGCTGAGCGCCTCAGCAGTAACGGAGACGCGACAAGCCGTACCGAGGTGGGGCGATGGTTCGAGCTTGGCCTGGTGCAGGTGGGAGGGCTTATGTGCTCGCCCTCCCGCAAGATGCGCAGTGGTGAGCTCGTCACATTTGAGCGTCCTGAACCTGTGCGATCAGAGGCCACGGCCGACGCGAGTGTGGTGTATCAAACGGTGCACGTGGACGACGACGTGGTGGTCATCAACAAGCCTCGCGGACTTGTGGTGCATCCCGCCAAAGGGCACCCCACCGGCACATTGGTCAATGGCCTGCTGGCCTCGGGATGCTTTGATGCGGAGCTGATGAACGACGCCGATGCTTACGGCTATTTGCGCCCCGGCGTGGTGCATCGCATCGACAAGGACACCAGCGGATTGTTGGTAATTGCACGCAATGCCGTCGCGCGCGAGCATCTCAAAGCGCAGTTCTTTGCGCACACCACGGAGCGCATCTACGAGGGCCTTGCCCTGGGTGCTGTGAAGCCCCAAGTGCTCAGCAGCATGCACGGCCGTCACCCTGTTGATCGCAAGCGATTTTCCACACGTGTGCAAGAGGGCAAGCATGCCATCACGCATGTCTCGGTGCTTTCGGTATATGGCGGCGTGTCGCATCTGGAGTTCCGTTTGGAGACGGGCCGCACGCACCAAATTCGCGTGCACGCCGCCGAGCTACTCAAGACTCCATTGTTGGGCGATGGCCTTTACGGCAAGGCACCGAAAGAGCAGCCACTGCGTGGCTTGTG
>JAYWGD010000186.1:0-2412 GCA_043778435.1 Myxococcales bacterium
TCGATGCCGTGGCGCGCGGCGAGTTCCGACGCGATCTCTACCATCGACTCGAGGTTCACATCGTGCGTGTACCGCCGCTGCGTGATCGCCGCATGGACATTCCCAGTATCGCACGCACAATGCTGGCCACTTACGACTCGGGCGATGTGCCGCGTTTGGGCGCCTCCGGCATTGCGGCGTTGATGGCGCATGCATGGCCCGGGAACGTGCGCGAACTACGCAACATTGTCTTCCGCGCGGCGGGCCTTGCACAACACAGCGGGATCATTCTTTGCGAGCATGTACGCGTAGCTCTGGGGAGCTACGCCTCGCCAAAACCCGAGCTAAGTCGCGCGGCAGCCGAGCGATGCTTTCAGGATTATGGCGCGAACATGAGTCGAGCCGCCCGCGCGGCCGGCGTGCCCCGCACCACATTTCGCCGCATCCTAGAATCGCAGCAAGAATCGCAGCAAGAGTCGCACCAAAGGTCCGCGAACAAGTCTGTTGCGGCTTGCCGCGACGAGCGGCCGTGACGCACAGGCGCGCCCATGCGATAGATACGTGTGCTTATCTTACGTCTTGCACTGTGCCTCTTGTGCGCCTGCGTGTCGCTCGCATGCAAGCGCACGTCGAGTGCTGTCGCACCGGCCTCCGATGACGCCGCAGGGCCTTTGCCTGTGCAGCCCGACGCGGCGGTCGCGTCGGGCCCTCGATTGCTCGAGATTGCACCATGGGTGTCGCCCGCCGCTGCCCGCGTGGTGCTGCGGTTCTCTCAGCCCGTTGCGTATCGTTTGGGCGACTTCGAGATGGGGCGAACGGTGCGTAGCTATGTGGATGTAGACGGCGTGTTGTTGCCTCCCGATGGGGCCAAAGAGAAGGCCACTGATGGCTTGGTTCAAGGCGTGCGTGTGGAGGCCACGCGCACGGGAGGCCGCGTCTCCTTTGATGTGCCGCCCGGCACCTACAAGCGAGCCTTTCAGCTGGCAGATCCTTTTCGCATCGTGATCGATTTCGTTCCCGAAGGGCGCGCTGCCCCATCGGCACGGATGCTCAAACGTGTGGTGCTTGATGCTGGCCACGGTGGTGAAGACCCGGGTGCTTTGGGACCTGGCGGTACGCGAGAAAAAGATGTGGCGTTGGATGTCGTGCAGAGGGCCGGGCGCGTGCTTTTGGCCAAAGGAGTCGAGGTTGTCCTTACCCGCAGCGATGACACTTTTGTCCCCTTGGAGGAGCGCGCGGCAAGAGCCAACGCCGCCGACGCAGATCTGTTTTTAAGTGTACATTGCAATGCTGCCGAGAACACGACCGCGAAGGGCTTCGAAGTCTATGTGCTTGATGTGGACTCTGGGCGCGTCGCGGATCGTATCGCTCGCAGAGAGAACGGACTTCGCGCGGGAGGCGACAATCCAGAGCTTGGCGGAATGCTCGCGCACATGCGGCTCACGGATGGCGGCACTCGGGCCAAACACTTCGCAGATCTAATCGAGCGAGGCGTGCACGCGTCCCTTCGTGAAGAGGGGCTGCGGCGACACAACGGCGGCGTTCATGGCGCCGCGTTTCATGTGCTGGTTGGGGCTCGAATGCCTGCCGTGCTGGCCGAGCTCGGTTACATCAGCACGCCAAGTGAAGAGCGTCGTTTGGGGGAGCCTCTTTATCGCCAAAAAATGGCCGAAGGCCTGGCCAACGCGGTGCTCGCCTACAAAGCCGGAAAGTAGTGGCCCTTCGTACTTGCCGTGCGTATCTGCCACTCGATTGCGCTACATCAGGTCAACCATGAGTGAGCTCGCCGAGATCAAAAAGCCCGTTTTGGCCATTGCTGGCGCCACTGGATTCGTCGGGCGCGCGCTGGCAAGTATTCTCGCAGAGCGCTTCTCTCTCGTGGGCATTTCGCGAACGATGCAAACGGGAACAGAAGGACCAATCTCCGAGTGGCGATGCGCCGATCTTTTCGATCAGTCGGCAACGGTTGCGGCCCTTCGGGGCGTCGACTTTGCGGTGTATCTTGTGCACAGCATGATGCCGTCTGCACGCCTCACGCAAGCGCGCTTTGAAGACTTGGACTTGCTCTGCGCCGACAACTTTGGACGTGCAGCAGCGGCTGCTGGCGTGAGGCAAATGATTTATCTGGGTGGACTGGTGCCAGAGTCGGCAGCCAAGTTGTCGGCGCATCTGGCGAGCCGCGAAGAAGTCGAGCGCGCGCTCACTCGCTATGGTGTCCCAGTCACGGTGCTTCGCGCGGGCTTGGTAATCGGTGGTGGTGGCTCCTCGTTCGATATGCTCCTGCGTCTGGTGCGGCGGCTACCAATACTCATCTGTCCTGCATGGACGGCCAATCTGATGCAGCCCATTGCCGCGAGCGATGTGGTGCAGCTCCTCGCTTACTCGGTGGGGCGTGAAGAGTGCTTTGGGCAGGTCTACGATGTCGCCACCGAG
>JAYWGD010000187.1:0-2411 GCA_043778435.1 Myxococcales bacterium
CGCGCGGCGTGGGCGGCACAGCCACAAGCAAGGGCGCTTGGTCTCCGGGGCAACGCTTGGTGCTCGGTTGGTTTGGCAGCAAGGGCAATCCTGCTTGGGCGGGCGACCGTAAGCTGCGTACCGTCAACCTCGAATCTGGAATGGCGGCCGACGTGCCTACCGGCGGCGGCAAACGGGGTGCGATGCCCGTGTGGAGCAGCGACGCGAAGACCATTCTTTACACGGCCATCGATGAGGTCAAAGACGGACGTCTAGGCAACGAGGGTTACTCCCCAACCGTGCAGCGCCCTACGCTGGCGGCCGACATCTACCAATTACAATACAACGCAGGAGCCGGCGGTACGGCCACGGGTGTGCCTGGCGCCGCGTCGCCAACGGTGCAGGAATTCTATCCCGCGCTTTCATCCGACGATTCACTTCTGGCCTTCAATAGCGCGCCTTACGAAAACGGCGGCGCCCCAGATGTGATGTGGAATCCTCATTCCACCGTGCAAATTCTCAAGCGATCTGGCAGCACACCCGAACCGCTCGAAGCCAACAAAGCCATGTCTTGCCCCTCAGGCACGGTGAGCTCCGACAACCAATCCAACCGCTGGCCCAAATGGGCTCCCGGATTTAAGACAGGCCCCAAAGGAGAGAAGGTCTACTTTGTCGTGTTCAGCTCGGCGCGCCGTTCTGCGCACGCGCAGCTGTACGTAAGCCCCGTCGTGGTGGCGAGCGATGGCAGCGTGAGTTCTTTTGGTGCACTCTACATGCGTGCACAGAACCCCGAGACCAGCAACCACACGCCCGTGTGGAGCGGTGGCAAGGTAGAATCGAATCCCAACATCGACGTGAGCGTGAAGTAGCGAGCAGCAGCTGCACCAGTTATTTTGCTGAAGGAAGTGGGATGGCCACATCCACTTTGGGAGATGTACCAGAAGGCACAAATCCCAGCTGGATGTCGCGCGTCACGGGCGTGCAGACCGCGTGGTTCACGTCGTCGCACACGACCAATTTGATCACACCAGAGAGCGAGGCACGCGTCGCGCCGCCCGTGATTTCAATGACCAAGGGCACGCCATCTTTGAGTGTGTCGCCGGTCACATCCAGATCTTTTGGAGCACTGGCGAGGCCGTCGCTGCTGTGCCAGCGCACGTGTGCTGGCGCTTCTATGTTCACGGTCGTGCCCGGTGGGACGGACCACACCAGACGCACTTGTGTGAGGCCCTTGGCGAGCACGCCTATGTCGTCGACACTCAGCTTATTGCCTGCAGATTTGGCTGCGACCACCACGGACGGGTTGGGCGCAACAGCAGTCGTTTTGATAGGCTGCGCCGCGCTGGTCTCACGATTGCAAGCCAGCAGCGACAAAGTGCCGAGCGCGATTGCACATCCACGTTTGCAGTGGCTCATGTGATGATCCTTGGCCCCGTTTCACTCACCGGAGGCGGAGCTCCGGTATGACTCAGCGGTGCAGCCTCTCCGCGCCCCGCATCGGCTTGCTCAAAAAATTCGAGCAACTCGCGACGACGCGCATGCGCATCTGAGCGCCCGAGCTCAATCAACTGACGGGCAAACCCGCCATCGAAAAGCACGTAGCTTGCAAGATCGGCCTCGCCACCAAAACCAAAATCAGTGAGGCCCAAGAGCTTGCGGGTGATCATGGCGTTTCCGCGGAAGCGACCGCTCTTGATGTGATCGGCTGCAAGTTGACCGAGGTCCTCGCTGGGCCGCACTGTCAGGCAGTTCACTTCGTTGTAGCCGGCGCGACCATCTTCGCGCGCGACGCGGTTGATGCGATGTTCAAAGTCGGGGCCATAGACCTCTTTGGCATCGCGAAGCACGTCGTTAAGCCTGTTGAGAAGCTCCACATCGGCATCCATATGATCCAGCAAAAACGCATTCAAAACCTTGCCCACCAAGAATGCAGCGCCAGGTGCGCGAGACGGCGCCGTCATCGATTCGTCGACCACGACGCCGCGCACATCGCGCGAGCTGCCAAGTGCCAACACATGGGTTGCCCCCAAACGAAGCGCCGGCGAAATGGGTGTATTCTGCCGCAATCCGCCATCAACATAGAGCTGAGAATCTAGGCGCACAGGAGGGAAAATCATAGGGATGGCCGCGCTCGCCAAAGCATGTTGCGGACCGATCGCAGCGTCGCGAAAAATGGTGCGTGGTGGCGCGCTGGTAGGCATCACGCAATCAGGTGAAGTCTGCATAAAAACCACCGTACGCCCGGTCTGAATCTCGGTCGCCGAAACGGTGAGCGCACGGAGCTCGCGCTTGGCAAGCACACGCGAAATGGCGCGCCAACTGATCTCTTTTTGGATCAGCGACGCCATCGGATTGAGGTCGAAAATGCCTGCGCCATCGCCGCCACCTGTCAGCAGCTTGGGGAGGCCAACCACTTGCTTGAAACCAAAGCC
>JAYWGD010000188.1:0-6754 GCA_043778435.1 Myxococcales bacterium
CGTGCGTGATGTTGCAGCGGTGCAAGCGCGTGTTGGTGCCATGGGCGATCGCGCTGGCAAGGTGGTTCTGCTGCCGGTGACGCCGGTGCTGGCAGGAAGCACCTCGCCGCTTCCTGCCGGCGGAAAAAGTTTGTGGAGCTTTGTAAGCGCGGAGAGCGAAATTGCAGGCTATGCGCAGACGGTGCTGTCCAAAGTTTGGCTTGCCGACAGCAGTGAAGATGCGGCTCTCGCTCACGTGCGACATGGCGTTTGTGCGGTGTCTGTGGAGGGTGTATTATGCACAAAGGAGGGCGCCACGGTTCTTGGCGCCGAAGCCGGTATGGCGGCTGCGCGGTTGGAGATGAGGCGTGAGCTCGATGAGCTTACTGGTTCGTTGCCTGAAGCGGAGGCGTCTCTTGCAGCTCAGAGCGAGGCGCATGCGTCGCTGCGTGCGCGTGTTTCGGAACTCGAAGTGCGCGTGGATGTTGCGCGCAAACATGCCCATGCGAGCGAGCTGTTGGTGGTGAAGGCGCGCGCAGATCACAGCGCGGCCGATGCGCGTGCAACAGAGCTCACAAGGCGCATCGAAGCGCTGGGGGCAGAGCTCGAAGAACTGGTCGATGCGCAGGACTTGGCCGAGGGCGAAGGCGCCGTTGCCATGGCCTCGGTGGATGAGCTGCGGGATGGTGGAGATCATCTGCAGGCATCGCTCGAAGAGGCCACGCGCGTTTCCGAGGGCTGGCAAGAACAGGTAGAGGCCCAGCGATCTCGCGTGACGGATCGCAAAGTCTCACTCGCAAGTTCGCACGAACGCAAAAATGGGGCGATGGCGACCATCGCACGTGTTCGTCGTCAGGCCGACGATCTCGCCGAGCGAGTTCGACGTATTGACGAGGAAATTTCCAACAACCACGACGCGCGTATTGCGGCCGTGGCGTCGCTCGAAGACAGTCGCAGCGAGCTCGCCGACGCCATCGATGCGGCCTACGCGGCCAGCGAGGGCCTGAACGATGTGCGCGCAGCCTACGAGTCGGCGAAGAGTGAACTTGGCGAGCGCGATGGCGGCCTTCGTGATCTGCGCGCGCAGGTGGACGCCGCTCGCGCCGCACTCACGCAGCATGAGATCAAGCTCTCCGAACATCGTATGCACCTGAACCATCTGCTCGAATCCGTGGCCGAGAAGTTCCGCGGATTGCGCCTCGCGACAGTGGTGGGCGACTACCACATGCGCTTGCCCCCGACGGCCGAGCTGCGTGCCCGCATCACAGAGCTCTCGGGATTGATTGAGCGCATGGGGGCGGTCAATCTCGATGCCGTGCGAGAGTACGAAGAGGCGGAAAAACGCTTCTCATTCTATTCCGAACAGAAGGCCGATTTGGACCGCGCCATGGCGGATCTTGAGAAGGCCATCGCGCAAATGAACAAGGAGTCGAAGCGCTTGTTCCGCGAGGCCTTCGATGCGGTGAACGAACAGTTTCAGGTCGTGTTTCCGAAGATGTTCCGCGGTGGTCGCGCCTCGTTGCGCCTCACCAACCCCGACGACATGCTCGAGACCGGCATCGACATTTTGGCCGAGCCACCGGGCAAAAAGCTCTCAAGTATCGAGCTGATGTCGGGCGGCGAAAAGGCCCTCACGGCGGTGTCCCTCATCTTTGCCATCTTCCAGATCAAGCCTTCACCGTTCTGCATCTTGGACGAAGTGGATGCGCCGCTCGATGAGGCCAACGTGGCTCGCTACAACGACATGGTTCGCGAGATGACAGATCGCTCGCAGTTCATTCTCATCACGCACATCAAGCGAACCATGCAAATGGTCGACGTGCTTTATGGCGTCACGATGCAAGAGCCCGGCGTCTCCAAGTTGGTGAGCGTCAAGCTCAGCGAGAGCGCCGAGCGACGTCGCATTCCGGCGCTTCCGCAAGCTGCGGTGGCCTAAGACAGCGCGCTCGCCTATTGATTTTGCTTGCATGACGCAATGAGGCGACGCCATTGTTGACCCTTGCTTTTTGACACGCAGAAGCAATCGCTTGCGCTAGATGTCCACTCCCCCATGAAGCCCGTAGAGCCCTTTGTTCCAGCACGTCGCGTGCGCGTTTTGTTTATCAACGACACGTCACGCAACGGCGGTCCCGGGCGTAGCTTGTACTTTATTCTAAAGTACCTAGACCCTTCGGTGGTTCATCGTGCGGTGATGTTGCCGCGCCCCGGCGTGATTAGTGGCATGTACGAGGACGACCACGTGGCCGAAGAAATCTTCTTCGAGTCACGCTTGGTAGAGAACCCTGTGGAGCCGTGGTCGCGCGCGATGAGCCGTGATGACTTTGGTGCGCCGCTTATGCTCAAAGGCGTGCGTGCGGCGGGTAACGTGGCTCGTGCGGCCACGGGTCTTCGAGATCTCGCCAAGCGTCTCAAAAAGGGCGAGTTCGATCTCATCTATTGCAACGGCACCAACGCCTGTTTCGCGGGTGGTTGGCTCGCCAAAAAGAGCGGCGTTCCAGCTATCTGGCATGTTCGGTACACATCCGTTCCGAAGGTCGCAGAGCGATTGCACACGCGGCTCGCGTCGGGCGCGAATGTGGCGCGCATCATTTGTGTGTCAGGGGCATCTGCGAGCCTTTTTCCTGGTCTTGGGCGAAAGGTGAAAGTCATTCACAATGCTCTTGATGCAGAAACTTTTGCCGGTAAAGATGTGACACCCACGCTGCGCACAGAATTGGGCTTTGGTCCTGAGCACGTGATCTTCGGAAGTCACGGCCGCGTGCTTCCGCGCAAGGGCTACATGGAGATGATCGATGCGGCGTGTGCGTTCTATGCGCAAATCACGCCGGAGGAAGCTGCCGTGAGCCGCTTTGTCATCGTCGGTGACACGCCCGAGGATTACACCCCCGATCACCTCGAAGAATGCCGTGCGCGTGTGCGTGCCCTTGGCTTTCAGGACCGCATCTTGTTCATCGGGTTTCGTGCCGACGTGCGCCCTTATGTCGCCGACTTTGATGTCTGCATTGTGCCCAGCATTTACGCAGACCCACTGCCTCGCGCCGTGATCGAATCGATGGCGTGGTCCAAGCCTGTCATCGCGTTTGATGTGGGCGGCGTGGCGGAGATGTTGCAAGACGGCGAGACGGGCGCTCTTATCTCCGGCGCGCCCGCGGATGTGCCCGCAATGGCACGGGCCATGGTGGCCTATTTGCGCAACCCCGAGCTGCGCCGTGTGCATGGCGTTGCGGCGCGCGCGCGCATTGAGCAAAAGTTTGATGCGCGTACGCAAGCCAAGGCGATTCAAGCCGAAATTGTCGCGGCGGCACGAAGTTCGATGGGCTGAGAGGGCATTCGCAGTCCACAAGATTGCCAGCTCCGTGTAGAGTCTCGGCGTATGGAGATGCAGACGAAGCCTCACTTCGCCGACAGTCTGATTCAGGTGTGGCAAGCTCGAGCCTTAACGTTTCTTGGGTGGTTTTCCGTCTTTGTAACCTTGGGCGTACTGGTGTTTGCGTTGGTGCGTGCTCCAGATGATCCGGTAGCCGCGGAAATTTCATTTGAGGCACTGCGAGTAGCGCATGGCTGGCCCCTGTATGTGGCACCGGAAATCGGAGCCTGGGAAATGGGCGCGCCTCCCGCAAGATACTTTGTTCTCTACACCCCCGTGTTCTCGTGGCTCATCGGTAAGCTCACTGCACTCTTCTTTGTTCCAAGTCTCGCCAAGGTGCATCTTGTTGGCCGGGCCTTGGCGTTTTTGTCGTGGGTCGTGATTCAGGTTGTGCCTGTGATCACGTCGCCACTTTCAGCCCGTCGCAATACAACGTTCGCGACTGTGCTCGCCGTGAGTCTTTTTTTCCTCTCACGAAATTCATATTCGATGAGTCCCGACACATTTGCATCCATGTTTGTATGCCTTGGGGTGGTGCGTGCCGTTCGAGTTGGCCACGTAGATAGTTTTGCTGCTGCGTTGGTTGCCATGGGGCCATTTGTTAAGCCCAGCTGTTTAGGTGCAGCAGTTGGTGTTGCCATTGTCCTGCTGCTGCGGCGGCATCCTGGCTGGTGGCGGGCGGTGCTCTCAGGACTTGGTGTCGTGCTTGTTCTCGCTGCCTTCAGTCACATCGTTAGTCGTGGACTTTGGATCACCCACATTATTAGCTCCACAGGCCAACCTCTGGGATGGGTCCGTTGGACAGAGCAGTTTGGTTCACGCTCTGTGTTTTTGGGCATTCCCCATGGGCTTGTTGCCTATCTGGCATGGCGTCGCCGCGTCGCGTGGGAGGTGCTTGGACCTCTCGTCAGCAGCGTGTTGTGGTGCTGCTTAATGATGTCGAAGCACGGCAGCGGCACGCACTACTGGATCGAGCCAAGTGCGCTTGCAATTGTGGCCGTTGCATCGATGCCGTTACAAAGAACACCTACGTTGAAATGGAGGCGGCATGCCAACTGGTTCGCCCATCTTGCGAGTTTATTTTTGGTGCTTCTTTGTAGCGCCCGATATTGGGCGCATTCGATACCCGAGTTTTCCGCGCGTCGGAGTCGCATTGAGCTTCTTAAGAACCATTGCAATCTTGGCCCTGGACAATTTTTTGTGTCGAGTGACGCTTCGTTAGAGTTGGAACTCAACGGTCGTCTGTCCGTGCCATCGTGGCAATCCGCCTTTTTGGTTCGTAAGGGAACATTCCCATTAGAAGCTTGGAAAAGTGATCTTCTCCGTCCAGAGGTACAGTGGCTAGGGTTGGGAGGAGACATCTTTGCTCCTCGCGCCAACCTTGACCAACGCAGCAATGATGAATCGGTGGAGGAAGACCCCTACCGCGAATGGATGACTGAACTCATTCGCAACAACTATATTTATGATGCCAACGTGGGTGGAGTCTTTGTTTTCAAAAGGCGGGTGCGCACCGCATGTGAAACGTCGGTTCGAACGCCGCTTCGCTCGGACATTCTACGTGCGATTGTGTCGCCACAAAAACTTGATGCGAGTTAAACTCAAGCAGTGATGGAAATGCGTATAGGGCCCCACTTGGCGGATGGCATTGTGGACGCTGTTTCCAGACGTCCGTGGCGCACCGTACTGGGCGCACTTCTGTTGATGGTTGCATGCCTCTTTGTGGCAAGCCGCCTGGAGTTACGCACGGAACTTCTCGAGCTGCTTCCGCGAGACAGTCCTGGGTTCAAGGCATACGAGCATCAGTCTGGCCGCATGGGCGGAGGGTCGGGACTGACGGTGATTGTGGCGTCTCCGACGCCGAAAGCGAACGAGCGTTTTGTCGACGCCCTCGCAGAGCAGCTGGAGCTAAAGGTTCATCGAGACAACCAATGCATTGCAAAGTGCGCGCCCAACAATGCAGGTTGTGCGACCTCATGTTCGGCTTTGATCTCGTACTTTGAAGCGACATCTAAGGACTTGCGTGCCTATTACGCAAGAAATAAGTGGCTCTACGCAAGTCTTCCTGAGTTGCAAAAAACCGAGGAGAACCTGGATTGGAACATCGCGGTGCGAAGCGGCATGGTGGAGGATTTGTCCGGGCCATTGCCCTTGTCTTCTGCCAGCGATGTTGGCGCGAAGCCCATCGAGTCACCATCGGCTGGGGTTCGTGAGAAGGGCGACGCATTGGGCCTGCGTCAGATGCTGAAGCAATGGGACGACGCAACTGCAAAAAAAGACAATTACCCTACCGGCTATTTTTCTAACCCTGCAAGTGCTGAGAATGCTGAGAGCACACAACTAGCCATCCGTATTGTTGCGAACACCAGTCTTGGCGGTGCGGGGGGGGACAGAGTTCTTGCAGAGATTCAGGCGATGGTTGCCGCGTTGAACCCCGCGAACTTTGATGCCCATATGGGGATTGGGTACACAGGGGATATTGCTAGCGCCTCCGATGAGAAAAAGGCACTCATCTCGGAAGCCGCGTGGGCAACGATTGCCGCTGCACTCCTGATTATGGCCGGTCTTGCATTGTACTATCGCTCGGTGTGGGCGCTGCCAATTGTGTTTTTGCCAGCGGTCTTGGGCGTCTCTGTCGCCTATGCGTTTGCGATGTGTGTGTTCGGCTATATCAACGCGTCAGGTGCGTTTCTTGGAGCGATAATCCTTGGTAACGGGATCAACTATCCCATCGTATTGCTTTCTCGCTATCAGGACTTCCGTGCTCATGGCGTCTCGTCAGAACAAGCGCGTCGCTCTGCGGTTGCCAATGCGTTTCGCGCCGAGCTTGTTGGTGCGTGCGTCGCAGCCATTGCTTACGGTTCGTTGAGCGTGACACGTTTTCGAGGTTTCAGTCAGTTCGGTGTCATTGGATTTGTTGGCATGTTGTTGGTGTGGATCGCGATTGTACCTCTGGTCCCGGCGATGCTGGTCCTCACGGAGCGCATGCAGGCGCGGCTCCCCCCTGCGCTGGGTTGGTTGCGAGAACGTCCCGTTTCTGTTCGCGCCGACGGCGCTCGAAGTGGCTTCATCTCGTGGATAGCCGAGATGACAACACGTAGACCGAATTGGTTTCTTGGGGCTGGCGTTGTTCTGTTTTTGGCTGCTGTTCTTCAGTTGCCCAGCTACCTACGCGACCCATGGGAGTACAACTTCGACAAACTTGGCTCGAAAAACTCCCAAGTTGCGGGGGCCAGTTTTTGGATGCGTGCCTCCCTGAACATCTTTGGGCGTGGGAACAATATCGCCGGAGCTGCGATGCTGGCCGACAACCTGCAGCAGGTGCCTCAACTTAAAAAACAAATCTTAGAGAATGACGCAAAAGACCCTCAGGGGAAGATGCTCTCCGAGATTACGACAATCTACGAT
>JAYWGD010000189.1:0-2405 GCA_043778435.1 Myxococcales bacterium
GACAATCAACGCTTCAGGCAAGCGCGCGTTGCAATACGTCACACTGTCTTCGAACCAGAGCCAATCCGGGGTGCTCACACGGCGATAAATATCGAGCATCCGCGACGCCAGCTGTTGACGTAATGACTGCACGCCAATGTCGCCCTCAAACGCACGCAGGTATTCGTCGATCCCGAGCAGCGCGAAGGCCCATGCACGAGGGCTCTTAAACTCGGTGAGTGCAGGAAGCGCCGCGTGGAACAAACGCCCTGCAAGGCTTTGCCTACCTGGATTGGATGAGCGCCCTATTGTTGCGCCCAAGGCCCAAAGCGCGCGCCCGTGACTGTCCTCAGAGCCGCACTCCTCAAGCCACTTGCGATCGTAAGACATGAAGTTTCGAAAGCGTCCGATCTCATGATGAAAAGCATGGCTCACGAAGGCCATGTATCGAGAAGCCATGGCGCGAACCACCTGGGGAGGAGCCGCACCCGACTCCTCGGCGTACGCGGTTAGCAGCAGCGCGCGCGCGTTGTCGTCCAAGCAATAGCCATCAAGATAGCGGGGCACATTAAACCATGCATGTTGCAACAATCCCGTATCATCCGTCATGAGCTGCAGATGCTCCAGATTGAGGTCTGGCAACTCCGCTGCACGATTTGCAAGTGTTTTTGCTTGGAATACGCTTCGCGCTCGCCGAGCATGGTCAAGCTTTGCGCGCTGAAAGCTCAGCAAGTAACTGTTCGCCACTGCAGGCCACGCCATTTGTCGCCCGTAGGCCGCGGCACGCTGTTGCATGTCAAATCTAGCGCTATCGTCACTCAGAAGAGCGACCACTTCTCGTGCAATTGCCGCCGGGTCGCGCCATGGCACAAGGATGCCTCGCCCTTCGGCAAGCAACTCTTCGGCATACCAATAGGGAGTCGAGATCACAGCCTTGCCCGAGCCAACCGCGTACGCCAGGGTACCCGAAGTAATCTGCTCGGGCTTAAGATAAGGCGTGATGTAGATATCAGTTCCAGCCATGAACTCGGAAAGTTCATCGGGGCGTACAAAACGATTGTGAAAGATGATGCTGCCACCAACGCCCAAGCGCTGCGCCCTGCTCTCCAGCATGAGTCGATAAGCTTCGCCTTCGCGCTCGCGGATGTGCGGATGTGTCGCCCCCAGCACGATATAAACAGTGTCTGGGAAAGCCTCTAAAATTTGCGGGAGCGCGTCAATGACATGCTCGATTCCCTTGTCTGGCGACAACAAGCCAAAGGTGAGGATCACGGATTTTCCCTGCACACCCAACTGATCTTTGCTCTCTCCAGCCCAAGGTACTGATGGGATACCGTGCGGGATGAAATCGATCTTGTCACGCGCTACACCGTGCACGCTGTGAAGCAAGTCCGCGCCCTTTTGACTCATAACCACCAGTCGCTCCGAAAGCGTGCAGAGCGCATCCATCACAGCACGCTGTTGGTTGTTCGGTTCAGCGAGAATGGTGTGCAACGTGGTGACTACCGGCATGCGTAGCTCGCGCAACAGCCCCAGCAAGTGCGCGCCTGCTTTGCCGCCGAAGATGCCATATTCGTGCTGCACGCTCAGCACATCCACCGTGTTGACATTGAGGAAGTCTGCGGCGCGTCGGTACGAGTCAACGTCACTCTCTGCGATTTCGAAGCGAACGCGCTCGGGGTACGCGTGATGCTTCCCCGCATCGTTCATGGCCAGAACCACACACTCGGCGCCACCTCGCTCGACCGAGATGGCATCGCATAAGTCAGTCGTAAACGTGGCGATTCCGCATTGGCGCGGCGAATGGTTTCCAAGCATCCCAATTTTGCGAAGGGCGCGGTAGTCGGAACTGTGTTCCATCGTATCTCCGGGCGTGAGAGGTGAGCGCACAGAGTACGAGGCTCGCCAGGGGCGTCATGCGCAACGCCTCTAACTTGGACAGCTTGAGCATGTCATGCCGTGAGTCGGACGGGGGAGTTCATTTGTAAGGCGGGAAATGGCAACAAACGAATCGCCCTCCATCCGCCAGCGAAGCAAGCGGATTCTCTAGCCGAGCATTGACTGCATAATGCAATCTCCCAACCACCAAGCCGGGCTCCGCCTATCCGCCAGCGAAGCGAGCGGATTCTCAAAAGCCGAGCTCCATGCACCATGCACCCACATCCGACGCACGAGCGGTAGGGCTCACTCACGCAAGTGAGTGAGCCCTACCGCTCTCTCTCTCTTCTCCCCCAAAAGCTGAGCGAAGCCAAAGCCACGAGGAGGCGAAAGCGGTGCCGGGGTGCGCTTTTGCCGGCGCGGGCGCACCGAGGACCGAAGCCCGCGCACACCACGCACGGGTCACCCGCGAGTGAGGCGCTCAACCAGCTTATGCTGAAAGCGCCCGCCGAAAGACCCGCCGAGCGTGCGCGCTGGGGAGCGCCTCA
>JAYWGD010000190.1:0-2404 GCA_043778435.1 Myxococcales bacterium
TTGAAGCGCTGGCGGAAGGGCTTATCAAAATCACGGCGCTCGTCTCCGTGCTCGCGGTTTTGCTTATTCTTGTGTTCGTTGGCAAAGAGGCGTTGCCACTGCTGACAAGTGAGCTCGTGCATCGTGAGGTGACACCATGGCAAATGCTTGGAAAGTACAGCACCACGGACGGCACTGCGTATCTGTGGCAGCCCGTCGGTGATGTGCCAAAGTACAGCCTTTTGCCGCTGTTTATTGGTTCTCTCAAGGTTACTCTCGTGGCCATTTGCTACGCCGTTCCGCTCAGCATTGGTGCAGCCGTTTATGTGGCGGAGTTTGCCCCAAAGCGTTTGCGTGAATGGGTCAAACCGGCCATTGAGATGCTCTCCGGTGTGCCTTCGGTGGTGGTCGGTTTTTTTGCCTTGGTGGTTCTGGCGGGATGGGTGCATCGCGTGTTCGGCACCGACCATCGCCTCAACGCAGGCGTCGCTGGTTTGGGGCTCGCATTCGCAGTTTGCCCCGTGGTCTTTTCTGTCTCAGAGGATGCACTGCGTTCCGTACCTAGCGCCTACCGTGGTGCTGCGTTGGCGCTGGGCTCCACGCGGTCACAGACCATTCTGCGCGTGGTGCTGCCTGCAGCAGCCCCCGGCATCGGGGCTGCCATCGTACTGGGTTTTGGGCGCGCCATCGGAGAGACCATGATTGTGTTGTTGGCCTCTGGCAACGCCGCGCTCAGCGACGGATCCATCGGGCATTCAGTGCGCACCTTCACGGCCACCATTGCGCAAGAGTTGGGTGAGGTCGTGGTTGGCAGCGCGCACTACCACGTGCTTTTTGCGTTGGGCGCGCTTCTGTTTCTGAGCACATTCGGGATCAACGTGCTGGGCGAGAGGGTGCTTCATCGCTCACGCCAGCGTCTGGAGGGCAAGCGGGGATGAAACCCCTTCCACGTACGATGCCGTCCAAGCGCGGAGACATCACGCTTCACGCGTTGTGCTTGTCGGCGACGCTTTCCATTTTGGCGATGTTGCTGGTGGTCTTGTGGGATGTGATTGCCGGTGGCTTTGGCACATTGTCACTCTCGTTTCTCACCGAGAACCCACGTGACGGAATGACCAAAGGCGGCATCTTGCCGGCCATCGTGGGCACCGTTGCGCTCACCATCACGATGACCGTCGCCGCCGTACCCGCGGGCGTTGCCACCGCTATTTACCTGAGCGAATACGCACACGCAGAGTCTCGCGTTGCACGCTTGGTACGGCTCTGCATTGCAAACCTTGCCGGCGTTCCCTCGGTTGTGTTTGGGTTGTTTGGGTTGGGGTTCTTCGTGGCTACGGTGGGCCATGGCATCGATGCGGCGGTGTTTGGCGGCGAGCCCACCTATGGCAAGCCGTCGCTCATTTGGGCCGCGCTCACGCTTGCGGTGCTCACGTTGCCGGTGGTCGTGGTCGCGACGGAAGAAGCATTGCGCGCGGTGCCGCGAGAGCTACGAGACGCCAGCCTGGCGCTTGGTGCCACCAAGTTTCAGACCATTGTAAAAATCGTTTTGCCAGAGGCTTTGGGAGGCATTCTCACAGGGGCCATTTTGGCTGTGAGCCGCGGCGCCGGCGAGGTGGCGCCGATCATGTTTACGGGCGTCGCGTACTTTCTCCCAGAGTTGCCGTCGCATCTCAACGATCCCTTCATGAGCCTTGGCTACCATGTGTATGTACTTGCCACGCAATCGCCCGATGTCGACAAGACCAAACCCTTGCTCTACGGCACCGTCCTCGTGCTGCTCGCGCTCACCTTCTTGCTTAACGTCGTGGCGATGGGCATTCGCGCCCGCATTCGAAGCAAGCGCGCCGCGTATCGCTAAGAGGCCTACGGCGAGCAAGCCTCTGCGCGCGCGCCGTTCAAAACCCATGTAGAGAGCACGCGTTTTTCGGACTGAGTCAACTGCCCCATGGGCCGACCCGGAATCACAGTATCAAGCATGGTGCGCGCTCGGATGTCTTCTTCCGTCTCGTCCCATGCCGGAGCCAGCAGCGTCTTGTAGACAAGCATGCTGATGCCGGCATTGCCGGGCGCAATGCGCGTCATCTGGGTGCCCAGCGGCGCGGTGCCCTCGATAAGCCCAGGCGTGCGGCGTGCGAGCGTTGCGGGAACGCCAAACGCGCTTGTCCTGAGGCCCATTTGGCTACTTAGATCCATGCCCATCAGAGCATTGCTGCCCGCATGACACTGTATGCAATGTGCACTCAAAAGAGGGAGAACGTCTCGGCAGAATGTCGGGTCGTCGGCGTGCGCCGTGAGCGGGGCATCCACACGAAACGTCCATGAACGGGATTTCGCATCGCGGCTCAGCACCGTGTTGTCGACGCCGCGCAACCAAGCCAGAACCCCCGTGTCGGTGGGCGCCCACACGCGGAGTGCATATGTGTGA
>JAYWGD010000191.1:0-6746 GCA_043778435.1 Myxococcales bacterium
AAGTTGGGCGGGCAACGAGATAGGGTTTGCACCTTTTGCCGATCGCGTTGTCGAGTAAAAAACATTGCCTGCGCCATCACTGAGCACAATGCCTACCTCGTCAATGTTCCCGGGCACGCTAACGTTGGTGTCGATGGCAAGCACCAGCCCTACATTGCGGGTGCACGCAGAACCGGCCACTGCTGCGCCGACCAACACCGATGCACCTGCCAAAACCCGACGTAGTGAGAGAGAAGCCATACCTCGACGTTACGCCACAGTGTCGCGCCGCGCCAGCAGCACACCGCAAATGAGCGCGCTAAGGAACAAGCGCGGGAACATCCCCCATGTAGACAGAAAACATACTGTCCGATGAGACTGCAGGCGCCGAGGCAATATAAACGCGATCGTAAGGCTTGCTAACGCCATTGACGGTGAGGTTCACGCGCGTGACGGCGACGCTGTACACCACGCTTGGTCCCGCTCCCTGAGCGCCGACCAAGAACTCCATAAACACTTTGCTGCCATTCGGATCCAGACTGGAGCGCGCAAGAATCAACTTGCCACTTTTCGACTGGGCAAACGAGTAGGCGATGTTGTTTTGGGTGACGGCGTAAGGATGCATCGAACGCTGCCCGCCAGTCGGCGCGTCCATTTGGACATTGTCCACCACCGCTGTAGGGGCCGCGAGGTAGGTGCCCTCATCGATGCCCTTCGTCCAAAGGTGGGCGTGGCCGGAAGGATCAAGATCTTGGGTGAGAATGATGCCTGTTTTTTTGCCCTGCTCCGGGCGTAGCGCAAGGTCTAGCGCCTTCTGCCTCGTCGCCGTGAAGTAGCTGGCCGCGACGCTCCCGTTGGGGTCGCTGGTGTCTTGACCTTGATGCGCGGGCAGTTGATAGCCCGTTTCTGTCAGCCAAAACACTGGCTTTTGATCCATGAAGCCGCGCTGGGCGACAGTCCAGGTGGCGCCAGCAATGACCCGAACACTGCCGATCTGGATTCCGCTGCGAGGCAGCGTGCTTTCGAGGCCTTGACGGCGCCACCACTTTTGGATCGGTGTGCTGCCATCCAGGGAGCTCTCGATGCCCAACAATGCGTCGTCAAGTTGAACTGTGGCATTCTGAAATCTGCCGCCGCTAAGTGGTTGTTGCCCAAGCCAGCTGGTTGGCGCCACGGGCAATACGCCAAAGCTATCTTTGAGTTCTGATTTGTTCGGGTTCCATGCGACTTGGGGCACGATGAGCAGCATGCGTGACGTGCCTGCGGCCAAACGCGGCGCGACCGAAACCTCTAGGTCGGGGGCAATCCCGCTCCCCACGGGCAAGCCCCTCAAGCCGGTGAGGGAAGTCACCGTTCTGAGCTGAGTGAGGCCATCGTTCGCCACGCCGTCGAACTGAACCACCGAGGCGACGGGGGTGATCGCTGTGCTGGATGGAGTGGCCGTGACGGCCACGACGATAGAGTCTTTCACACCGCCGGCTGCGTTGCTGGCAAGCATATCGACGGCATAAAGCTTGCCACCGCCTGTGGGGGCCCAAGGAGTTGTGGCGTTGACTCGGACAAAGTCGATGGTGGTTTGGAGCACTCCGGCATCGACGGGCAGCTCGAGCCCGGCATCGAGGAGGGGATTGACAATGACGTTGAGGCCAGCATCGAGGTTTGGCAAGACGCCCGCATCGGGCAGCGGCACGCGCGCCGGGTCGGGAATGTTGCCAATGATGTTGGTCACACTGGTGGTGTTTTCGCAGAGCGGATTCGCACGCGTCTTGGTGTCGCACGCGCGGGTGAACTTCAATAACGCGGGGCGCTGAGGCTCGCGCGTGCCGAACTTGATACCTTTGCAGAATACATCTGGGACACGGAGCACATTGGGCTTTCCTGGCTCAATGCTCCAGCCGCCAGCGAGGCCGGGTGTGGCTTTGTCGATCGCGAGGATTGGATGTTCAGATCGGTCTGGTACACCGACGTTGAATTGGCTACCTGCCGGATCAAATCCCGCGGGCAACTGCACGGCTGAGTCTTGAAGATCAACCAGACAATCGCCGGCCGCGTTCATCTTCGCCACGTTTGGTCGCACGGCCGTCGTGTCGGGGTTGGAGAAGCACGCAACCCTGGGAAAACACTTGCGATCTGGCCCACCATAGACAAGCGCCTCAGAGTAAACGGGAAGCTTCCCAGGGTCGAAGTTGGCATCGACGCAGCGGCCGCCAATAGAGGTTTTGCCGCGCTCGCAGGTGTTGCGGATTCGCTTGCCGTTGATGCTCACTTCCGTGCGAACATTTGACACCGTATCTGCAAGTAGCGACATTCCCTGCTGGAGCGATGCGCTGGTCGCGCCCGCATCGCTGGCAGTGGGTGCGGAAGAACCGACCAGCTCGGCAGAGCCCCAGTCTTCCCAATCGAGACCCATCTGAAGTGCAGCGAGCACATCGCTCGGAGAACGGCCGATGGCCTCGCGAAAAATCTTAGGCGCGCCGTTCTGAAATCCTACGACCACCAAGTGCACCACGTTGTCTGCGGGAGCGACGCCCAACTGCGCAGGCAAAGATATCGGATTGGCCCCGCGCGCAGAGCGCGTGTTGGAGTAAAAGACGGAACCACTGTCATCGCTTAGAACAATCGCGACTTCATCAATGTTGTCGGGCACGCTGACGTTGGTGTCGATGGCAAGAACGAGGCCGACGTTGCGCGTGCATGCGGCGACCGCAAGCGATGCGGCCACACAAGTGGAAACACCCACAAACACCTGGCGCAGTGAAATCGAAAACATTGTACGACACGGTACGGCACTGAGCGGGCGTTGGCCACGTCGTCCTACACAACAGCGATCTTGTGCCTGCCGCAATGCTCAAGAAGCTGGCCACAGGCAATCCGCATCGGGTAGCCTTTTAGAATGTTATTTCGATTCGCCGTCCTGCTGTTTGCCGCAAGTTCCTTCGTGGGTTGCGTGCATGTTGCACCTTACCAGCGTGGCGCCTTGGCACACCCCACCATGAGCACGGACGATATGGCGTTTGCCGTTGACGGACATGTGCGTGCTGTCTCAGAGGGCGCAGCAGGCGGCCTGGGAGGTGGAGGCGGAGGTTGCGGGTGCAACTGAATGCCTTTGGCGCGTGCATTGTGGCCATGGCGTTTTTGGGGATTGCCGGTACTGCGCACGCCGAAAGTATCGGTGACAGCAACGCCTCCAAGATTCTCAGCGAAGCCTCGCGGGCGTCGAGCAAGGCAGAGCTCGATTCCGCATTGTTGATGTGCATCAAGAAGGGATGCACCGCCTCGTCGCGTGCGCAGTTGCATCGCGCGCGTGCCAAGGTACTGGATGCCGCCGGCAAGAAAGCAGAAGCGGCAGAAGACACCCGCGCGGCCAACGCCTTGCAACCTGTCTCGTCGCCCGCTGCATCTGCGCCGCCGCCTCCTTCAGCGGCCTCGTCAGCGCCCGCGCCTTCAGTGAGTGCCGAAGAGGCCGACGATGAGCGCACCGTGGATTCGCCCGCGACATCTGCGGTTGATGCCTCAGGCGCGGCGCGCAAGAGCGACTATGCAATGTGCATCGCGAAAGACACCGAGGCGCTTGCAGTAGCCGACAACGCGCGCACACGTTTGCATCTGGCGGCTTGCCAAGAACGTGACGGAAAAATTGTGGGCGCGCTTCGCAGCGTGACGAAGGCTTTGGAAACATCCACGCGAACGGGCGACGTGGTGGCCAAACGAGTGTCCGCCAAACGCATTCGTGAGCTCACAGCGCGTTTGCCGCGTGTGCAGTTTGTCCCTCCAAAAGGCGTGTCTGATTTAAGCATTGAGTACGACGAAAAAACGGTTCCAATTACCGATTTGTCGAAGCGATTCCCGACAGACCCCGGCCCACACAAAGTTGTGGCGACCGGCACGTTGAAGGGGTTTCCTTCATTTTTCGAAGGAGAAATCGCGGCTAAAGAGGGCGAGACCGTGCAGGTTCAGCTTACGCTCAAGCCCCGCGACAGCGTGGTAACCAAAGACCAAATCGACTGCATGTTGCACTCATCTTCGCAAGAAGAAGTGCTGGCTTGTTTGCCCCAAGATCGCAAGAAGTTGGTGTTCAAAGCGACGGTAGAAACCAGCGGCTATACCGACTCAACCGCCGTCAATGTGTTTACGCCATCAGTGCGGGCCAATGTCAGTTCGCCCACTGACGGCTGGAACGTGGGTGTAAACTACACGCTTGATGTGCTGAGCGCAGCATCACCTGACATCGTCACGATGGCCTCGCCGTACTACCGGGAGACGCGTCATGCCGGCGGCGTGTCTGCCGGCTTCAAGGTGTCGGACATCAATCTTTCGGGGGCGGCCAATGTGTCGAGCGAGCCCGACTACTTGTCACTGACGGGCTCCGTTGCGGCAACCACAGACTTGGCCGAAAAGACGATCACGCCGCGCCTTGGGCTTCGCTATTCTCATGACACCATCGGCCGAACGGGGCCCTCATTTGCAACTTTCAGTCGCGAGTTTAACACCACCGAACTTGAAGGCGGAGTAACCTTTGTGTTGTCGCCCTACGTGGTTTTCACCGCTGGTGGCACGGCGGGCTTTGAGCGCGGCGATCAGTCCAAACCCTATCGCTTTGTGCCCCTTTTTTCTGCGGGGACAGCGGGCATTATCAACGCGTCGCCGGCAAAGTACGAGGCGATAAAGACGGCCGATTTGGATGCGCAGCGGCTCGCCTTTCGCGCGCTTGATCAGTTGCCTACCGAACGCGATCGCTTCGCGGTGGCGGGTAGGTTGCTGTGGCGCTTCGACACCGTGACTTTGCGGCTCGAGGAGCGATTGTACAGCGACACATGGGGCATGCAGGCAAGCACCACCGACGCGCGCTTGCTTGTCGATACCAGCAAAACATTTCGAGTTTGGCCCCACGTGCGCTTTCATACGCAGAGCAAAGCTGATTTCTACAAGATGGCGTATGTGGGGTCTGTCAACGCACAAGGCTTGGTCACCCTGCCCACGTATCGCAGCACCGACCGCGAGCTTGGCGACATGTGGACTGGCACGGTGGGCATGGGCGCGCGCATGGGCCTTGGCAATCCGGATGCGGAAACCCGCTATGCGCTTACCGCGGCCATCGATGGCATGTATAGTGTATTTGCAGGGTCGCTTTTCGTGCAGAATCGTAAAGCCGTTTATGCCACGCTCGCGTTGGATGTGGAGTTCTAATGCAAATCACACGCATAAGTTCAGCCTCCGTATTTTTTCTGGCCTCTGTGGCTTTTTTTGTCCTCGGTGCATGTTCTTTCGATCCGGTGCACGAGGATGCAGTGGCAGCGCTGGGGGCGTCCGAGGGGCCCTACCCTGCGGAGGGCGAGTTCCATCGTCGTGGGCAGCCGTGCCTCACATGCCACGGTGGCAAAGGCCCGGCCTCGAGTGAGTTCTTGTTGGGTGGTACGGTATTTATGGGCACGTGCAACGACCCATCCAACAAAGCTGAATGCGACCGCTCACCGGCGGGCAACACTTATGTACGCATTCGCTCGGCAAACAATGGGGTTCGTTGTTTGGTGACCAACGCTGCAGGAAACTTCTTTGTGCGCAAGGGCGAATGGGACGACTTTCAGTTTCCGTACTTGGTGTCCATCCAGCGGGATGGCAAAGCACCGCGCGTGATGGGTAGCCACTCGTCACGCTGGGGATCTTGCGCGAGCTGCCACAAGAGTGACGCCTACAGCGACTCGGCAGGGCAGGTCTCCTTGCTCAGCAGCAACGCGCTCATCCCACCCAACTCCAAAGCTGTTTGGCCATTGCCTGTAAACTACAAGCAGGAGACATCATGCGTCGCTCAATGAACTTCCGCCTTCTGTCGTTGACCGTGCTCGGCGCGAGCATCGCAGCGTTCATGGGGTCCGTTGCCTCCACAGGGTGCGCAGCCCCCTTAGACGTCAATCGCGAGACGATTGTGTATTCCCCAGATTATGCAGTCTACAAGGAATTGGTCGACCCGTTTTTGAACCGTCGATGTGGCACCCTCGATTGCCATGGACAAGCGGGGCGCGCGCTACGGAATTATGGCACACGAGGTTTGCGCGTGTTCACTCCGGACAGTGGTTTGCAACCTGGATTTGGCGCGACAACGGAAGAAGAACATCAGCTCAACTATCAGTCGCTGGTAGGTGTGGAGCCCGAGATGTTTGCGCGCGTGGTGGCGGAGGGAGGGGCGAATCCCGAGCGGCTTCTCATTCTCGAGAAGGCCCTCGCCAAGGGCTGCGACAACGGTCGCAATCCATACTTGTGTCACAAAGGCGGCAAGGTCTTGGCGCAAGGCGACAGCGGTTATCGTTGCTTGGTCGCGTGGCTCAAGACCCGCCCGGGCAGTGTGAAGCCGGCGGACTTCGCGGAGGCGAAGGATTGTCAATCCGCCGAACTCTGGCAATAAAACCCGCGCGATGCATCCGCGTCGCGTCGGTTCTCGAGTGACTTGCCTACCAAAGCGTAGGCGGCGTCCCTCGACGCCCTAGCGAGCGCGGTGCCTCGCGCGGGTTTCCAGATCTTGGTTTGGTGTGAGAGAGCAGAGCTCGCGACTTTGCCGCTTGCTTGATGCGTGTGCAGTGCACTCAGATTGGCTCGCGGCTTTGCCGCTTGCTTGATGCGTGTGCAGTGCACTCAGAATGGCTCGCGGCTTTGCCGCTTGCTCGATGTGTGTGCAGCGCACTCAGAATGGCTCGCGGCTTTGCCGCTTGCTCGATGCGTGTGCAGTGCACTCAGAATGGCTCGCGGCTTTGCCGCTTGCTCGATGTGTGTGC
>JAYWGD010000192.1:0-2400 GCA_043778435.1 Myxococcales bacterium
GATGCACATGGAGACCACAGCGTAGCGGCCGCCGCGGCGCTTGAGCTCATAGAGTGCGGTGGCGGTGAGCTTGGCGCCCGAGCAACCCAGTGGGTGGCCGAGGGCGATGGCGCCGCCGTTGACGTTCAGCTTGTCGTCCGGGATGCCTAGCGTGCGCTGAACATGCACGCACTGGCTTGCGAAGGCTTCGTTGATCTCGAAGATGTCGATGTCCGAGATCTTGAGGTTGTGACGCGCCAGCAGCTTCTGCACGGCGGGGATAGGGCCTATGCCCATGATGGCTGGGTCCACGCCGCAGGTGGCAAAGGCGCGGAAGTAAGCGAGCGGCTTCACGCCAAAGCTGTCAGCTTTTTCCTTGGTCATCAGCAATGCGGCTGCAGCGCCATCACTGATGGGCGAGGCGTTGCCAGCCGTGACCGAGCCCGTGGTGGAGAACACGGGCTTGAGCGCTGCGAGGCCTTCGAGTGTGGTCTCCGCGCGCACAAGTTCGTCGGTGCGGAAGTCTTTGAGCACGCGCTTGCCGTTCACGTAGGTGATGGCTTGAACGGTGACCATTTCGTCGTTGAACTTGCCAGCGGCCACCGCGGCCGCTGCCTTCTGCTGGCTCCAATACGCGAACTGGTCTTGGTCTTCGCGCGCGATGCTGAACTTCTTGGCGACGTTCTCGGCCGTGATGCCCATCGGCGTGTACGCCGTTGGGTACTTGGCCATCGCAACGTTCGAAGCCGAGATCTTGTTGCCCGTCATGGGCACCATGGTCATCGACTCCACGCCGCCCGCGACAACGATGTCGTTGCTGCCGATGGCAATGGCGCCCGCGCCCATGGCAATGGCTTGAAGGCCGCTCGAGCAAAAGCGATTGATGGTTACCGCCGCCGAGTCTTCGTGCAAGCCACCGAGCAGTCCGGCGACGCGCGCGATGTTAAGGCCTTGTTCGCCTTCGGGCATGGCGCAGCCGAGGATCAGATCTTCGACCAGTTTTGGATCGACGTTTTTGATGCGTGCCATCAGGCCCGCGATCACTTCGCCTGCAAGCTCGTCGGGGCGCTTGGTGGCAAGCGAACCCTTGTGTCCACGACCTACGGCCGAACGAACGGCGTCTACGATGACGATGTCTTTCATGTGTGTATGTTCCGTCCTTTCTTTAGTTGCGAAGCGGCTTGTTGTTCATGAGCATGTATTGCATGCGCTCTAGTGATTTTGCTTCTCCGCAGAGGCTGACGAAGGCGTCGGCTTCGAGTGCAAGCACTTCTTCTTCGGTCACTTCGTGTGTGCCTCCGCCCAGGCCGCCGCAAAGCACTTCGGCGAGCTTGGTGGCGATGAGTGCGTCGTGCGCGGTGGCGTAACCGCCGTCCACGAGTGTGCCCACCATCATCTTGAGCGTGGCTACGCCGCTCTCGCCTGGCAAGACGTAGGCACGTGGTGTGGGCGGGTGGTAGCCGGCCGCAGCGAGCCCGATGGCGCGCGCTTTGGCTTCCGTTACGAGGCGCGCTTTGTCAAACGACACGCCGTCGGTCTTCTTGAAGTAGCCAAAGGCTTGAGCCTCGACAGCGCTCGTGGCAACCTTCGCCATTGCGATGTTCTTGAAGGTCTGGATCACGAATTCGTGCGCGCCCACGTTGGTGCCTTCAGGCAAGTTCTCGAGTGCGCGCCAGAGCATGTTCAAGTTGCCTGCGCCGCCGGGGATCACGCCCACGCCCACCTCGACCAGGCCCGCGTAGGTCTCGGCCGATGCTTGCACCGCGTCGGCCGCCAGACAGATCTCAAGGCCGCCGCCCAAAGTCATGCCGTAAGGCGCTGCGATCACCGGGATGGTGGCGTACTTGATGCGTTGCATCGCGGCCTGGAAGCCCTGCACCGTTTTGCGGATACCCTCCCAATCGTTTTGGCCGGCTGCGAGCACAATGGCGAACAGGTTGGCGCCCACGCAGAAGTGGTCGCCCTCGTTGGCGATGACCATCGCGCGGAAGTCGCTCTCGGCTGTGGCTGCTGCGAGAGGGATCATTGATATGATGTCGGCATCGATGCTGTTGGCCTTGGTCTTGAACTTGAGGCCAAGCACGCCGTCGCCCAAGTCCCATGCCTCGGCGCCGTCGTTCTTGAGAACGGGTGCTTCGCCGCGCTTCAAGATTTGAAAAGTCGCGTTGCGCGCGTCTGCGCGCTGAGCGACATATTCGCCCTTTGCGAGATCGTACACGCTTCCGTCGGCGCGATAAAAGCTGGTGGCGCCACTTGCGAGCATTTTATCAATACTTGCGGGCAACTTCACGCCGTCCGCCTGCATGCGTTTGGTGGCTTCGACAAAGCCGATGGCGTCCCACACTTCGAACGGACCGAGCTCCCAGTTGTAGCCCCACTTCATGGCGTTATCGACGTCGACCACGCTGTCCGAGATCTCGC
>JAYWGD010000193.1:0-2397 GCA_043778435.1 Myxococcales bacterium
GATGAACGGCCGAGGGTTCACCCTCCACCAAGTGCAATGTGACGTTGTACTTTTGGGTCCCCGTCACCGTTGCTTGGAGCACATTTCCCGCCTGGCGAAGCTTGGTGATATGCGTCGCATAGCTCCGCCCCTTGTGCACTTCGTCCGGATCGTAACTATCCAAAAATGACTGCAGGTTCTCTCGAACCGTTTTCGACAAATGGAGAATCGGAATCGTCATGAGAACAGCCAGACGAATTATCAGGTCGAAGGTCGAAAGTGCACCACCGATTTGAATGCTGCACCGCGCATGTGAGCCAGGAGCTTTTAGGGTGTATTCCGCAACGGCATCGCGACGTGAGCATAGCAGAGGGACGCACCATGCGGCCCCCTCCCTCCCACAACGAATCAAGGGAGCGCTCTTTCGAACAGCTCCCTTGATTCGGTCAGTGGGTCCACTGGGACTTGAACCCAGGACCTACGGATTAAAAGTCCGCAGCTCTACCAACTGAGCTATAGACCCGACGCCGCGGAACCTAGCCCTGAGCTGCTCGGGAAGTCGAGCTCAAAACGTTTTTTCGGTCGTTGCAGCCGGATTATTCGGAGCCTCTTTAAAAGCTGCCCAATACACGCAACCCATTGGCGTCGGGCACCACCGCGACCTGACCTGCGGGCACCCATTTGTTTGAGCCCATCATTCCTAGCGCAAACAAGAGCACGCCAGCTCCTTGCAAAACGCCGTCGGAAGCGATGCCCACCTTGGCCGCGTAGTCGGCTTTGCATGGATCCAGATTGCTCACACCAGGCGTGCTGAGCAACTCAGGCGGCGTCACGCACTTGGGGCGGGTCGCCAAGTTTAGCCACGGCCCCACCAGAGGGATCCAAAGCTTGCGATCTACAGCCAATGGCGACACGCTCGCGCCCACGGCCGCCACAGCGTAGCTCAACCCGAATATCACACCGCCCGTGACGGCAAGGCCCGTGCTTTTGCCCGAGACCACACTTCCGCCAATGGGCACGATATCGCCTTGGTCGTAGCTTCCGGTGAGCTCCACGGTGTCGGAAGGCGCAAAAGCATAGAAACGCCTCGCCGTGCGAGGCCCTGCTTTTTGTCCGGGCGCAAGCTTCGGATCGGGGTTCCATGCCCACAAGCCATCACTTGCCAAGATGGTTCCATTCACGATGACCACACGGCCACGTGGCGTCACCACCGCTGTAGGCAACATTCCGGCTCGCACGGCCTCAAGCGCACGAGTAGGCGCCACGGCCTCGGTCACCGTGACCTTGCTGGCGCATCCCATGAAAAACACAGCTGTCAAGCAAACAGGTGCGACCGTGTTACGTTTGCTCATGTTCTACGCCCCCCATTTGATGCTCCGCTAAAGGTCAGTGCGATCGCTGCGCAAGAACAGTTCGCTGTTTCCCAATCGTCCAAGCCGGCGCGCCTCGATGCACGCAGGCGATCCAGCTTCTACGATACGGCAGTCCTCCGGCCGATGCGTATAAATGGCACATGGGTACAGATCGGGCACGCTCCGATCGAGCGCACCGCACGCATCACCCGCGTTCTTGATGAATCGAAAGTAGGGAGGCTCCTCCACGGTCCACTCCGTCATGAGCGCATCGCCCATCCTCGCCTCGTCGTCTTGCAGCAGATGCACCGTGCGTGGACCATGATGACAACAACGGCCGCAGCTCACACAATCATCGCCATTTGCAGCGGGCTCTCCTAGGACCGGCGAGAGTCCCACCAAAGGCAGCCATTTCACAGCGCGTTCGTTCATAGCTTCACGGGCCATGTGTGGCCCTCGAAGCGAGGCGCAATGTCTGAAAGTGCAGAATGCACAGATTTTGCTGTAGGTCTTGCACGCGGATCGGCCCGAAGCGCACACGCAAGCACATCGGCCAGGTTGCGTAGGCTTGGCACTTGCCGCATGCGCGCCAAACGCGATGGAAATCCATCGTGATTGGCATGCTTCTCCAAAATTTGCGCCTCGGTATCACCATCAAACAGAAGCTCGGCCGTGATGCACTCGAAGGCTAGACACGCGAATGCATACAAGTCGACCGCTGGCGGCGTAGCGTATTGCTTGGCCGGCATCACGCCCCACACCTCGGGCGCGCCATAAGGCACAGTCGCGCATCCGGGGCGCACGTTGCGGCCAGCCAGACCAAAATCCACGATCACCGGATCGGTGGTTCCTGCACGCATAATAATGTTCGAGGGTTTGATGTCCAAGTGACCTACGCCCGCTTGGTGCATCATCGAAAGCCCATCAAGCACGCCCAACAAGATCTGAAACACGTTGGCCATGGTCGTGCGGCGCGTCTCGATCAATCGCTCCACGGTGGAGCCTTGCACATGCTCCATCACCAAAATGGGTTTGGGTTTGGCGCCAATGTCGAAGGTCACAAAGC
>JAYWGD010000194.1:0-6725 GCA_043778435.1 Myxococcales bacterium
TGAAAGCGTTCCGTTGGGAGATCGGTTCACCCGTGCCAAGCGAAGCCGCTGAGGGTGCAGATGCGATTATCCACCTGGCTGGTGTACCGGTGGATGAAAAGCGCCTCACTTCGGCCCAAATCAAGCTTGTGCGAGACTCCCGAATCGACGGAACGCGTGCCGTGGTCGATGCGTGCAAAGTGCACAAGATTGCAACCTTGGTTAGCACCTCCGCGGTGAGCATTTATGTGGCCAGTCCGGATCGGAAGCTCGGCGAGGATGCTCCTCTGGAGTTCGACGGAGCGCTTCCGGAAATATGTCAGGCTTGGGAGTCCGAGGCTCTGCGTGCGGAAACATTTGGAACGCGCTTGGTTCGAATTCGGGTTGGGATTGTGCTTGACGCACACGGCGGCGCGCTCGAAAAAATGATCCCGATTTTCCGGACTGGCCTAGCCGGACGCTTGGGAAGCGGCGCGCAATGGATGGCTTGGATTCACGTGCAGGATGCAGCTGGCCTGTTTGCATTCGCGGTGGAGAACGAGGGAGTGAAAGGAGCGGTGAATGCGGCTGCCCCAACTCCAGTAACCAACGCAGAATTTACCCGAGTGCTTGCGCGGCAGCTTGGACGCCCTGCCTTCCTGCCAGTTCCCGGGTTTGCTCTCAAACTTGCGATGGGTGAGGTCGGGGCCTTGGCCTTGAAGTCGCATCGCATGGTGCCCGTCGCTGCATTGAATGCGGGATACAAGTTTCAATTTCCTGACCTGCAATCGGCGCTTCGAAACCTTGTGGAGGCCTGAATCATGTACATTCTCGAACGTTCTCAGTGGTTTCCTCGTTCCGTCGACGAGGTGTTTCCGTTCTTTGCAGATGCAACCAACCTTGAGGCCATGACGCCGTCGTTTCTGAAGTTTCGTGTCCTCACACCCGCGCCCATTTCGATGAGCGACGGCACGCTGATTGACTACAGACTCTCGTTCGCGGGTGTGCCTTTTGGATGGCAAACGCGAATTGAGGAATGGCGCCCGATGTCCTACTTCGTGGATACATCGCTCAAAGGTCCTTACAAGCGTTGGCACCATCGCCATGAATTTGTATCCGAAAATGGCGGCACCAGAATGACCGATCGCGTGGAGTATCAGCTCCCTCTCGGCCTGCTTGGAAACGTGGCTCATGCGCTCTTTGTCAAAGCCAGTTTGCGATCCATCTTTGACCATCGAGCCTCCGTGATGGCGGCCAAATTTGGTACCTGATGCGTAGCTTGGTTTGGTTTCGCGGTCAGGACTTGCGCACGCGCGACCACGCGCCATTGCTACGGGCCTCGCTCGCAGGTGAGGTGATTCCGTTGTTCGTACTCGAAGATCACTTGCTCTCGAATGGCCGCGCCGCCACCAGCGGACATGCGGTCCAGTATCTTTTCGAGTCGCTCGCGTCGCTGCAGAGCAACCTGCGTGCGCTGGGCTCCGATCTTGTTCTCTTGCGAGGCGATAGCACCAAGCTAGTGGTTGATTTCTGCGTGCGCTTCAAAGTGGATTCGGTCTACGCATACGCGGCCTGTGAGCCGCGAGGCCGTGCCCGGGATGCGGATGTCGCCGAGCAACTTTCCGTGCCTTTCCATCAGCTGGATGGACGGTTTTTGGTGCCTCACCAACGAGTCAAAACGGGCGGGGGAGGCATCTACTCGGTTTTCACGCCCTACAGTCGCGCGCATGCTGCACTGTGCACGCATCTCGCGCCTGTGGCAGCGCCCAAACACGTGAGCGCGATCCCCGCAGAGGTGCTTGCCGTGAGCGTCGGCGTGCCCACTCTCGAGAGCTACTGCATCGCGCACAATCCACAACTGATGGCAGGCGGTGAGCGCGCTGCGCACGAGCGTCTCGGCGACGTGGCCAAACGCGTGTCTCCTGTGTACGCGACCTCGCGCAACGCATTGGGCATCGACGGCAGTTCGCGTCTCTCTGCCGCACTTCGCTTTGGCGTGCTTTCTCCAACGCAAGTCTGGCACGCTGTAGAAAGCCCCGAGCTCCGCCGTCAGCTCGTATGGCGTGACTTTGCATATTACACGCTTTTCCATCGCCCCGATGTGCTGCAAATGCCCTTTCGCGCCGACTTCTGGGGTTTTCCCTATGAGCAGAGTGGGGAACGCTGGAAAGCTTGGTGTGAGGGCAGCACCGGCTATCCGCTGATCGACGCTTCGGCGCGCGAACTGCTCGCCACAGGCTTTGTCCACAATCGCGCACGCATGAACTCTGCAAGCTTTCTTACAAAGCATTTGATGATCTCTTACCGCGAGGGCGAGCAGCATTATCTCAATCACTTGGCCGATGGAGACCCGGCTCTCAACAACATGGGCTGGCAGTGGGCGGCAGGCACCGGCTGCGATGCGTCGCCTTACTTTCGCGTGTTCAACCCGATGAAGCAAAGCGCGGATTTCGATCCAAACGGCGACTACATCCGCAGGTGGGTGCCAGAGCTCGCCAAGCTTGATGCAAAGTACATTCATGCGCCTTGGGAGGCACCGGAGCTCACGCTTTTGCAAGCCGGCGTCTCCTTAGGCAAAACTTATCCTTTCCCGATCGTCGATCACAAAGAGGCACGCGCAAATTTTCTTGCCACCGCAAAGAAACACTTGGGCGCCGCACATACCGAGGAGTCAGAACCATGAACGCTGAAATCGAAGTGCTCTTCGACGGAGACTGTCCACTCTGCATGCGGGAGATCCGAATGTTGCAACGGATGGACAAGCAAAAGCGCATTCTGTTTACCGACATCATGGCGCCCACATTTCGTGCGGAGATCTACGGCCTCACATGGGGCCAGGTGATGAGCCACATCCGCGGACGCCTTGCTGATGGCACCATGATTGAGGGCGTCGAGGTGTTCCGCCGCCTCTACACCGCGGTGGGCTTCGGAGCCCTCGTGCGTCTCACGCGTCTGCCCGGGCTTTCGCACCTACTTGACTTTGGCTACCACCACTTCGCCAAAAATCGCCTCAAGCTCACGGGACGATGCAACGCCGATGGCTCCTGCCCGGTGCAGCGCGGTTGAGAGACAAGTCACTTCGCTCGGCAATCACTTTCTTCACAGTCGCAAAACAAAAGCATTGCCACCGCGCCGCGAAGCCGGTAAACCGGCTGCAGCTCGAATCTTTCGGCCTGAAACTACGCCCCAAGGCGCAAGTCAGGATGACCGAAGGCTTCGGGCAAAAGTCGTCTCTAGAAACGCCCCGTAACGGCCCTCCTCGCATTTTCGCGACACGGGGGCACGACGGCGCCTTTAAACGAAATCAAAGGTCATCATGGTGAGCAAGGCGATTGCCCGCTTCGCGCGGATCAGCCCCCGCAAAGCCCGAATGGTTGTAAATCTTATCCGTGGACGCCAGGCCGGTGAAGCCTTGCAACTCCTGGAGTTTACACCTAAGGCCGGCGCCCCCTTCTTAAAGAAGGTCATTGAGAGCGCTGTTGCGAATGCAAAGACACAGGCTCCGGGTGTAAATCTAGACAGCCTGTTCGTCGAGACCGCATTCGTAGACAAAGCCCCCAATTCACACATGCGTCGCTGGCGTCCGCGTGCACAGGGACGTGCAACACAAGTTCAAAAAGGCATGAGCCACATCACTGTGGTCCTCGGCAGCCGCTAACAAGAGCGAGATAGAACAATGGGTCAAAAAGTTCATCCATATGGATTTCGTCTTGGTGTTATCAAGACGTGGAACTCGAAGTGGTTCGAGAGCAAAAATTATGCGAAGTGGCTGCACGAAGACATTCGTATCCGCCGCGCGGTAAAAGAGTACCTCATGAATGCGAACATCGCCTCCATCGAGGTTGAGCGCGCTGCAAGCAAAGCCAAGGTCATCGTCTACACGGCGCGTCCCGGCATGGTAATCGGCAAGGGCGGCAAGGGGATTGAGACCTTGAAGATCGGCAACGTCGGCACAGCGGCGAAAGGCGAGACCGTGTTTCCAGGCGTCCAGGCGTTTACCTCGAACGAGGTCTTCATTGATGTTCAAGAAGTGCGAAAGCCTGAGACCAACGCACAGTTGGTAGCAGAGAACATTGCTTCACAGCTGGAGCGGCGCGTTGCATTTCGCCGGGCCATGAAAAAGTCGATTCAGCTTGCAATGAAGTCTGGCGCCAAGGGCATTCGTGTCCGTTGTGCTGGCCGTCTCGGCGGAACCGAAATTGCACGTGTCGAGACGTACCGCGAGGGCCGCGTCCCCCTTCACACCCTGCGCGCCGATATCGAGTTCGGCACCGCTGAGGCTCGTACAAAGTACGGTGTTATCGGCATTAAATGCTGGGTCTTTAAAGGCGAGGTTCTTCCTCGCCGCAATCGTCGCCCGTTGGGCATCAACTGATAGGGCAGGAGTACAAACATGCTTTCTCCCAAACGCACCAAGTTCCGTAAGGTTCAAAAGGGCAACAATAAGGGCATTGCCCGTCGCGGCTGCGATGTCTCTTTTGGTGACTTCGCGATGCAGGCGGTGGAGCCAGGTCGTATCACCGCCCGCCAAATCGAGGCAGCTCGTATGGCCATCACCCGTCACGTCAAACGTGTCGGCAAGCTTTGGATCCGCGTCTTTCCGGATCGCCCGGTTACGAAGAAGCCGCTCGAAGTCCGTATGGGTGGAGGCAAAGGCTCCGTCGAGTTCTGGGCAGCCGATATTCAGCCTGGCCGCGTCATGTACGAGGTAAGCGGAATCGACGAAGCCACGGCACGTGAGGCTTTCCGCCTCGCAGGCCACAAGCTTCCCATCGCATTTAAGTTTCTCGTCCGTGGGACCATCCAATGAACGCCAAAGAACTTTCCGCTCAGAGCATGAAGCAGCTCAACGAACTCGAAAAGGCGCTTCGGAAAAGCCTCTTCGAAGCTCGTTTCAAAAATCACACCAACCAGCTCAACAACACGAGCTCGCTGTCTAAAACGCGCGCAGACATCGCGCGCGTTCTCACCGCAATCCGTCAGAAGAGTGAGGGTCAGGCGCTATGAACCAGCCTAGCCAAGTTAGCACCAGTCATGGCTTCCGCCGTACGATGGTTGGCCGCGTCATCAGTGACAAAATGGACAAGACCGTGGTGGTCGAAACCGTTTCGTCGCGTCGCGATCCTCTCTACGGCAAGTACGTCCGCTCGCGCTCACGCTACAAAGCACACGACGAGCTCAACGTTTACAAGATCGGCGACGAAGTCGAAATTCAGGAGCATAAGCCGATTTCGCGCGACAAGCGCTTCATCGTAACCAAGCTCCTCAAAAAGTTCGTAGAGGAATGACACCATGATTCAGATGAGCACGACCCTCGGGGTCGCAGACAATTCCGGCTGCAAGCGTGTCCAATGCATTAAGGTGCTTGGTGGTGCTGGTCGTCGCTACGCGAGCGTTGGCGATGTTATTGTCGTCGCAGTCAAGGAGGCCTCTCAGGGCGCCAAGGTGAAAAAAGGGGACACAGCTCGAGCAGTCATTGTGCGCACAGTTCGGGAGCTTTCACGCGCTGATGGTAGTTACATCAAGTTTGACGAGAACAGCGCCGTCATGGTGAACGCACAAAACGAGCCCATGGGAACCCGCATCTTCGGACCGGTTGCTCGCGAGCTGCGCGCCAAGAAGTTTATGAAGATTATCTCCCTTGCTCCTGAGGTGCTGTGATGGCTGCTCGTATTCGTCAAGGCGACACCGTCGTCATCATCAGCGGTAAAGACAAAGGCAAGACTGGCGCGGTGTTGCGCGTCTTGGCTGATGGTGGCAAGGTCATTGTCTCCGGTCTAAATCTCGTGAAGCGCCACACCAAGGCCGCTCCTGGCGAGGACTCTGGCAAGATCGTTACCAAAGAAGCTGCTTTGCATGCGTGCAAGGTGATGCCCGTAGACCCAAAGACCGGCAAGGGGACGCGCGTACGTTTCACCACCGACGACAAGGGCAAGAAGGTTCGTGTCGCTGTGAAGAGCGGTGAGCCTTTGGTCAACGCCGTTACCAAATCTAACAAGGGCAACTGAGCCATGGCAACCACGAAGAAAAAAGCAGCCGCAAGCGCCGGAGCCTCAGAAGTGATTGCCAAGGGTATCTCGAACACCAAGGCCGTCAAAGCTCGCTATCTTGATATTTACGCGAAAGACATTGTTCCCGCGCTTGTCAAGGAGTTTAGCTACACCAACCCGATGCGCGTCCCACGCCTCGAAAAAATCGTTGTCAACATGGGCCTAGGAGCTGCAGTGACGAACCCCAAGATCATCGATGCAGGGGTCGTAGAGCTTCAAGCTATCACTGGCCAGAAGCCTATCGTGACTCGCTCTCGCAAAGCCATCGCAGCTTTCAAACTGCGTGCTGGTTTGCCAATCGGTGTTTGCGTCACGCTTCGTCGTGACCGGATGTGGGAGTTCCTTGACCGCCTCATCACGCTCGCGCTTCCGCGCACCCGTGACTTCCGCGGCGTTTCTCGCAAAGCCTTCGACGGCAAAGGGAACTACACCCTGGGCCTCAAGGAGCAAATCATCTTCCCCGAGATCAACTACGACCGCATCGACGTCATCAAGGGCATGAACATCACATTCGTGACCTCGGCGGAGACGGACGAAGAAGGTCGCGCGCTCCTTCAACAACTCGGCATGCCGTTCCGCGCCGCCTGATTGAAAAGGTCCTAAAGGTAAATCAATGGCACGTGCTAGTCAGTTCGCGAAACTCAACATCGCACCCAAGTTCCCCGTACGCGCTCACAGCCGATGCAAAGTCTGTGGCCGCTCACGTGGTTATTACCG
>JAYWGD010000195.1:0-2386 GCA_043778435.1 Myxococcales bacterium
CCCACCACGCACGACAACCCCACCTACGTGGTCGACGGTGTGGTGCACTACTGCGTGGCCAACATGCCCGGGGCCGTACCGCAGACCAGCACGTGGGCGCTGACCAACACCACTTTGGCCTATGCGGTGAAGATGGCCGACATGGGCTTGGAGGCCGCCGCCAGGAGCGACTTGGCCCTGCGCCTGGGTATCAACACCTATCAGGGCCACGTGACTTGCAAGCCTGTCGCGGACGCGCACGGTATGGGCTACGTCTCTGTGGATACGCTGCTACGATAGGGCGTATGAGTGATCTGTACGCAGAACTTGGTCTGCAAAAAGGCGCCGACGCGAGCGCCATCAAGAAGGCCTTTAAGAAACTCGCGGTAGAGCTTCACCCAGATAAAAACCAGGGCAACAAGACGGCCGAGGCGCGCTTCAAACGCGTCAACCACGCACACGAAGTGCTGGGCGACACGGGCAAGCGCGCGCTCTACGACGAGTTTGGCGAAGAAGGTTTGCGCGATGGCTTCAATGCGCAACACGCTCGCGCGGGAGGCGGGTTCGGTCGAGGCGGCGCGGGTGGGCGCGGCGCACCCGTTTCCCAAGACGATTTGTTCTCGCAGTTCTTTGGCGGCGGCGGCGGCGGCCGTGGCCCGCGCATGAACATTCCTGGCGCCGATCTAGAGGCCTCGGTCCGCGTCAGCTTTTTGGATGCCCTTGCCGGCACCGAGCTCGACTTGAATGTGCAGGGACGCAGCGTGCGAATTCGCATCCCCAAAGGTGCCGCCGATGGCGACAAGCTCAAGCTGGCGTCCCAAGGTGGCGCCTCACCGATGGGCGGCCCCAACGGCGACTTGCACTTGCAAGTTCATGTAGAACCGCATGCAGTTTACACGCGTGAGGGAATCGACCTTCGGATTCACGTGCCCCTCACGCTCGCCGAAGCCTACTTTGGCACCAAGGTCGACGTGCCCACCCCTACAGGCGCCGTGCGGCTCACTGTGCCCGCAGGCACCTCTTCGGGCAACATGCTTAGGCTCAAAGGAAAGGGCGTTTCGCGAGGCAAATTGCAGGGAGATCTGTATGTCAGCTTTGGAATCAAACTTCCCGTTGCCACGCCCGAACTCGATGCAGCTCTCGAGGCCATCCGAAGCGCAGGGCCTAGCGATGTGCGTGCAGAGCTCAACAAGATGATTTGAATCCTGTGACGACAGCCCATCCACGCCCCCACGCAGCGTCCACCAAGAGCACACACCTGGTGTTCGTGGCTCTACTGCTTGGCGTCTTGCTCGGCGGGTTCTTTCCCGAGAGCGAGCATCCGCATCTGTTTCACTTGTTTCAGTTTCTGTCGAAGGCGTTCATTGCACTCATCAAGGGCATCATCGTGCCGCTGCTTATCTCGACGATCGTCGTGGGCATCGCGCAAACCGGCGACATGAAGGCAGTGGGCCGCATGGGCGCCAAAGCGCTCGTGTACTTTGAAGTGGTGACCACGCTCGCCCTGGTGATTGGCTTGGTGGTGGCCAACGCGCTTCGGCCCGGTGAGGGCTTGCCGCTGAGCAGCGACGCGCACGTGTCGCTCGCCTCTCCGAAGTCGGGCTGGGACATTGCGCTGCATGCGGTGCCGTCGAATCTGTTCAAGCACGCAGCCGAGGGCGACATCCTGCCAGTGGTGATCTTCTCGTCGCTGTTTGCCATCGCGCTCATGCAAACAGGAGACGCCGGCGCGCCCGTGTTGCGCATGTTCGAAGCCCTCGCGCAGATCATGTTCAAGTACACCGGCATGGTGATGACGCTCACGCCGCTCGGCGTGTTTGGCGCGATGGCCTACAACGTAAGCCACATGGCCTCGGGCACCAAGGTGGGCGACGTGGCGATTCGAGGATGGCCTGCAGTTTTGCATTTGCTACGCGGCTATGCAGCGTTGGTGGGCAGCTTGTACCTTGCGCTTTTTGCGCTTATTTTGTTGGTTTTTGTGCCTATTATGTACATTGCACGCATCAATGTGCGGCGCTTTTTTGCGGCCGTACGTGCGCCCGCGATCACGGCATTTAGCACCGCCTCCAGCGAGGCGGCGCTTCCTCGGTTGCTCGCCGAGATGGAGAGCTTTGGCGTGCCTAGGCGTGTCGCGAGTTTTGTGATCCCGGCCGGCTACTCGTTTAACCTCGATGGCAGCACGCTCTACTTGGTGCTTGCGAGCATGGCCATCGCGCAGGCGGCGCATGTGCCCATGCCGCTGCACACGCAAATCGCGATGGCGCTCACGTTCATGCTCACGTCCAAAGGCGTGGCCGGTGTGCCACGCGCCACATTGGTGATCATCGCCGGCACAGCCAGCAACTTTGGCATCCCCGCAGAAGCCGGCGTGGCCATGATCTTGGCTGTGGACGAAGTGATGGACATG
>JAYWGD010000196.1:0-2383 GCA_043778435.1 Myxococcales bacterium
GGCGTCAGCGCAATGACGCCCAACATCACACAGGCTGTGATGGCATTTCCTAACGTGAGGGAGACCACCGGCACCATGTCACCCGCTGCGTCGCAGCCGCGAGCATGCAAGGCGCGCCGCTCGAGCATCATGATCACAGGCATGACCCCAAAGGCTGCGCCCGAGAGCAACGCAATCAGATCGCCGTCTAAGTGGCCTCCGCCCAAGCTCCCACCCACGCAAAAGAGCAGGCCCAGAAGGCAGCCTGCAATGGCCAAAATATCCCAATGACGAATGCGTTCACCCAGGAATTTCCATGACAGAAACGCGATGTAGATGGGGCTCGTGTATTCGAGCAGAATGGCATTTGCGGCCGTGGTGCGCTTGGCCGCCATCACAAAGCAGCTCACGAGCAAAGCGTAGGCCAATGCTGCAAACTGCACGCGACGTGCGCGCAGCATGGGGGCCAAGCTTACTTGGCGTGCGCGCGCTTGATAGGTGCAAAGCGCAACCAGTACAGGCAGCGCGAAGAGCGATCGGAGCCCTGCGATCGCGAATGCAGACGCTTCAATGTTGCGCACCCCAACGCCGCCCGCGCTCCAAAGCAGCGCGGCGATGGCAACATAAATAGCGGCGTGCAGAGGTGACATCGTGCGGCCAGCACATACCACTGGGTATGCGTCTGGCGCTGCTTCGAATCTTGAGTTTTTAGAGAACGCTCACCGCTGTCACAATCTTGTCTCGCACGAGGACTGCCGCACAGCACGCACTGCTTCGTCGACGCTCTGCAAAATCGTACGCGCGTAAGACAGCATGATGGCCCCTTCGGGGAGAAGCTGCATGCCTTTGGGGGTTCGCTTAAACAGCGGTGTGCCAAGTTCCTCTTCGAGATCGCGAATCTGACGACTCAGAGCAGGCTGTGCAATATGCACGGACTTGGCCGCACGGCCCACATGGCCCTCATCGGCAACCGCCACAAAATATTTGATCTGGGAGAAGCTCATCGCGGCTGGCGCATAGCGCATCTGCAGGCCAGGTTGAGATCAAAACGCGATTGGACGCCCGACTACAAGTGATCTTTCTACAATTAGAGCCACACTTTGGGGGACAAAGTTAAGCGGCAAGTTGGCGTTGGTACATCAGCTCTGCGTACAGACGCTTGATATTGTGGTCGTGTGAGTGAAGGCGCCCACGGCTGTACCAGCCGATGTATTCTGCAACCTCCTGCTAGAAGCACGCTGTGATCCTACTCACCCATCAAAAACCGAGATGCAGTAGGATAGGAAGATGCAATTCGAATGAGGAATACATCCGAAAATGGCGTCCAATACGGTGCCGGCGAGGTGCTAGGAGATATCGTACGGAGGCGGAAAAGTGCGATGCCTCTTTACTCTTGGAGACACGGGCACGGGCCGCGTGATGGACGTGATTCGCGAGGTTGGGTTGGCGCTTTACGACTGGGAGAAGCGTTATTGTAGCCAGGCGGCGTCTGCAGAGTTTGAGACGGTTGAGGTGGAGTTGAAGCGCCTTCGGTCTTCGCTGGCCCGCGTCACGAAGGCGTATGAATTACTAAAAATTACATACCTTGTCGCCTCTTCCACCAGGAAAAAAGCTTGATTGAAGAGGTGAAGAGGGCGGGCTTCAGTGTGTGCTGAGCGTGCTTTTTGGTCACAGTCTCGCGCTGCGCACTGAGCAAGCCCGAGCGTGTGCGAGGACGCGGCCAGACTCTACGGGATGGAGAAGAACCTCGTGGCGGAACTCCCGGTTCCCTCGAAAACTTCAATTTTAGCGCGCAAGTCGTCGCAGCTTCGTTGACGGTTGTCCTGCACCAAAAGTCCGCCGCCGCTGAACTTGACGGAGCTGCAACTGTCGGCTGGTGCGATGTCGAGGGTAAACGTGCGTGCATTGGGCGCGATGAATATCTCGCATGAGCTCGTTGGAGAAAGCCGTTGTGTCAACGTCGCTGTACGTCGAGTTTCGCCCGCAGCGGCGGAACCCAAGAGAAGTTCTGTATATCCGTCACACGTTGGATTCACCGCTTGGGTTCGGCTTGCATACAGCTTGATGCTCTCGCGCGGATAGGCAACCCCCACAACGCCTGCTGTCGGAGCCGGGCGACGCACGTACCAATCCTCTTTTGTTGCTCCCGCGCCTACATGAAGCTCCAAGAGAGGTTTTCCGTCACTGCATGTTCGGCGGCGATGGTCAACGAGCTCGACTGCGGGGGTTACACCTGCCTTCGAGCGGTATGTGGTCGTTAAGCAGTTGTCGCGGGACCGGGTGGTTGTTGCAAGGACACGCGGGTTCGCCAATACAAATATCTCACAGCCCCCCGTGACGCGGTTCTCAACGTTTAGTTGGTAGCGTGCGGCAGTTCCGGACACGCGGACGTTGAGGTGCTTGT
>JAYWGD010000197.1:0-2379 GCA_043778435.1 Myxococcales bacterium
CGATCGCCGGAACGGCTTTCCGGCGATCGGCCGCTTGCAGTGCGCACCGACATGTACTGCGGCAAGAGTGCTACCGCCGTTTGACGAGGCGACGCCGACAGTCGAACCGAGACCAACGACGGAGTCGTCGCAGTGCCGTTCTCGCCCACCTGCCTCACCTGACGCACATCCACCACGGGGCCTGGCTTGTTGCCCACAGGGCATCCGGTACCATTGCCGTTGGTGTTGCCAAGGTCCTGAGTCGCGGTACAAGCACCGATCCAAAGAGCGATGCAGGTTGTGAAAGTACGGGCAAGCCTCATGGGCGCCAACGAGCGGCGTCGCGCCCTTTCGTCACGCGATACGCACAAGGAATCAGATCCCGTGATGTCTGCGCCCAAGCGAGTGTAGGCTTTCCCATCATGAGTCCAAATCCATTGCCGATGATGCTGTTCTCGTTGCTTTGTGGGACAGCTTTTTTGCTGCTCCTTGGAGGCTTCTTTGTAGTCCAGCCGCGAACGCAGGTGGTCGTGTTGTTCTTTGGCAAATATGTGAGAACCATCGTCGATGACGGCATCTCTTGGGTATTCCCCGTCGGTCGTCAATTGTACCGTCTTTCCGCACAAGTGACCTCGATTGAACTGCCGCGCATGATGGTCTTGGAGGCGAACGGGAACCCCATTGAGGTGGCGGCCGTGGTGCAGTACCGTGTGCGCGAGGCAAAGAAAGCAGCTCTGGAGGTAGAGAGCCCTGGCGACATGGTTCGACTGCTTGCATCTGCAGTAGTCAAGAACGTGTGCTCTCAATTTCCCTACGCCTCCGACGACCCCTCGGCCGCATGTCTGCGCAAAGAGAGCTCTTCGGTGAGTGAAGCGCTCGAACAAGAGCTTCAAGAATTGGTGCAATCCGCAGGCATCGAGGTGCTGCAAGTGCGCCTCAACGATTTAGCCTACGCCGCCGAGATTGCACAAAGCATGCTGCAGCGCCAGCAAGCGGTCGCGATGGTCGAGGCGCGCCACACGATCGTGGAGGGAGCCGTGGGCATTGTCACACAAGCGGTGCAGCGCATGCACGAGACCAGCGGCCAAATGGATGCAGACAGCACGGAGCAATTCGCCAGCAACCTCATGATGGTGCTGTGCAGTGGCGAGCATGTGCAGACCACACTTCCGCTTGTGCAAGCCGCTTCGAGCCACACGGGAGCACGCCAATGAATGTTTCGGCCGTGTCGTTGTTGTTGTTCTGGCAGCGAGGGACGGAGGGCTACGTCGCCACGTCCGCATCTCCGTCGGCGAATGAAGAGGCTCTGGGAGTGGTTCTCGGAATGGGAGGATTCATGTTTCTGTTCTTGTTGTTTGTGGTGTTCGTGCTGCCCGGTTTTTTTATTGTGGAGCCTCGTCAAGCGCGCGTGCTGCTGCGTTTCGGAACGTTCTCCCGCACGGTAGAAACTCCGGGGATTCACTGGTCATTTCCTATCGGCTTGCAAAAGCTCGGGGCGTCGCTTCGGGATGCGGTGGGGACCTTGCCCGTGGTGACAGTCGTCGAAGCGAGCGGCAATCCCATTCAGGTCTCGGCGGTGGTGGTCTATCGCGTGGTGGATGCCCGGCGCGCGCTGCTCGACATTCGCGGCTATCACGCCTTCGTGATGAATCAGGCTTCGGCCGCGCTCAAAGCCATCTGTTCGCGGTATGCGTATTCTGCACGCAAAGAGGGTGAGCCCTGTCTCAAGGCAGAGAGCCCCGAAGTTCTTGCTGCGCTTCAGTCCGCCCTCCAGGAGCATGTGAATCATGCAGGTATCGAGATCGTGCTCGTCCGCTTGAACGACCTCACGTATGCACCCGAAATCGCTCAAGCCATGCTGCTACGCCAGCAAGCGCAAGCGATGATCGAGGCACGTCGAACGCTCGTCGATGGAGCCGTTGGAATTGCTCACGACGCACTCACGGGGCTTGCTCAGGCGGGGCTCACACTTCGCGCTCCTGCGCGGGTTGCTCTGCTTTCAAATCTGACGTTGCTTCTCTGTGACAGCGCTCGAAGTGAGCGTCAGAGCACGGTGGTCTCTCGCACGCGCACCTCTACAGGGGCTGAGTAGACACCCCAGGGTGTACTTGCGCTGGCACTGTAGTTTTTGTGCTGCGATGTTAAGTCCTTTGAGGTAGCCCAAGAGCATGCACTCCAGGCTTCTTGCGCACGCTGTATGGGTTCTTGTCGCTGCCCAGACGTTGATTGCCTGCGGAGGCGCGGGCCCCATCCCCGTGCAGAATGCAACTGTCACAAGCGAGCCTACAGTGTTCAACGCCACGACGGCGGGTCAGGGCACGAGCACATGGAATGAGAGCACAGCCGCAGTGCCCGTAAGCAGCGCGGACCCCACTTGGGGAGACCGCGATGCCTTGGTAA
>JAYWGD010000198.1:0-2378 GCA_043778435.1 Myxococcales bacterium
CCCAAATTCACGGTCCAACAGATCATCGATACCACCTGGCGATCCATTCTTTGGCAGCATGTCGCGGAAGCCCTTGAACGGATCTTGCCCTGGCGCAAATGGATCGGTGGGATTGCCAAACAAGTCGTCGAATGGGTCACGCGAACGCGCTCGTTGTTTGGCCGCAGCTTCGTCGACACGAATCGCGATGCTTGCGCCGCGCAGTGTTTTCCCTTGGATGCGTGCGGTCGGTGTAAAGCGCAAGGTGCCTTGGCTTGGGGCCTTGAGGTAGGTCTGAATGGAGTGCGCCACGCTCTGTTGCGCTCCTCCTGAACCGAACGAGAACGAAAACGACTTTGCGCCTCGGGTGGTTCGAAGCACGCTGACCTTGCCAGTGGAATCCAGTCCCAATTGGTCGGCGCTCTCCACGTCCGATGATTCCACCGTCACGACAAAGGTCTCGCCAGGTGCAACCACGCTGCTGCTTGCACTCGCACGTACTTGCGGGGCGGCAACGGCGCGCGTGCTGGTCGTAGCAACCATGGCCGCCATCGCCGCGGCAAGGCGGGCAGGTGGGGCAGTCATCGCGCGTCGTCGATGCTTCATTTGTCCTTGGTCCGCGGTTTGCGTTTCTGTTTGCGCATTCGTTCGACCTCAAACATGGGCGCGTTTTCAAGGGCGTCAAGAACCCGGGTGTCGCTCTGCTGTTCGGTCTTTCCCGGGTCGTTGGGGCTTTCGTCTACGCGATCGCCATTGGGCGAGCCCGCATCTGTGGGCTCGGGGGACGACGCGTCCTCGCCGGGCTGCGGGCTCTTTTCTCCCTGGCCTCCGCCGTCGCCTCCGCTCCCTCCGTCGCCGCCGGAATCCGCCTGGCCTCCGTCTTGGCCATTGTTGCCAGCGTCTGAACCTGCATCGGGGGGTGGCGGTGAGATCTGTCTCAAGGCCAGCGCGCGGTTGTAGGCTGCACGCTCTTCGGTGCTGCCATCTCCGCCTTCTTTGGCACGGCGTCCAAAATCCGCCGATGGCGCCAACCATGCGAGTGACAAGTCGTAGGCTTTCACAGCATCCGAATATTTTTTGTCTGCGTAATGCATGTTTCCGAGCAGAAGGGCTGCACGTGCACGTGTGCTCCCTGGCAAGCGAAGCTCATTGGCGAGGGCGGTCACAAATTCTCGCACGCAAGCTTTTTGCTTCTCGTTTGAATTGGATGGCCGAGCTTCGAGCTCTGACAAGAGCAAGGCGAAGTCGTAACTTGCGCTCCCATGCGCGCGCATGAGATCGCTCACCACCGGCGGCGGCGGTTGGGCGCAACTGCCAGACTCCAGGTATTCACGCAGCACATTGTGGGCCCCGTGGTTGTCGCCTGCATCCCAGCTCGACAAGGCCGTTCGCACGGCCGGCACCTCGCGCGTGGGCCAGCCTTCTTTGCATGATGCACCCATCGCGATCGCACCGCTCACAAGTACAAAGGAAAGGGGACGCATCATGGCTGTGGCCGCCTTTGGAAGGTGGCTCCGGGCAAGAGGCCCGCGCAAAGGAGCATCAAGACAGCCAACCCCAGAGGCCAGAATGCAAGCTCAGCATAGGTGGGCTCCCACTGCGCTTCGGCGGTGCGCGGCAGCGAGCTTCGCAAGACATGGGCAATCCCGAAGAGGCCCAGGTCCGATGAGGAACCGCGCGTGTAAGTACCGCCTCCCGCCGCCGCGACATCGCTCAGTTGCTTCTCCGCCTCGGGGCCGAATTCGCTCATCAGCGGCGTCCCTGTTTGCTTGTCGATTTCGGGGCCCACGGGTCGCCCGAGGCTGTCGGTGGCCGGGATGGCCTCGCGTGCAGAGACGCCCACGCGCACCACATCGACGGTGACGCCCTGGCCTTTGAGTCCGCGCGCGACCTCGACGGGATCGCCTTCCAGATCTTCGCCATCCGTGAGCAGCACAATGCGCTGCATGTGGCGGCTGGTGGCTCGCTCACGCGCAAGCAGATCGCGAGCACGCAGCAACGCGCGCGCCGTGTCCGTGCCTCCTACAGGCATGTCGGAGGGCTGCAGCGCGCGAACAAACTGTGACACGGCTTGGCCATCGCTTGTCAGCGGAAGCGCCAAGGCATCTCCTGCATAGGCCACGGCCGCAAACCTAGCGCCCGGCAATTGCCTGACAAAACTGGCGATTTCGGCCTTCACGCGTTCGATGCGGCTGGGTGCGATGTCGCGCGCATTCATGCTCTTCGACTCGTCCACCACGAGCACCACATCGAGCTCGGCGCGCGGCTTGAGGCGCGTGCCGTTCTGATGTTGGGGGCGGAGCAACGCGAACGCCACTGCAAGTGTTCCTAACGCACGTGTTAAACGCTGCGCTCGGCGCATGCCTACAAAAGAGCCCGACAGCAAAGGCGCAAGCAGC
>JAYWGD010000199.1:0-2373 GCA_043778435.1 Myxococcales bacterium
GGCGAGATCGTCAACCTGATGGGCACCAGCGCCTACTACGCGCCTGCGTCCAGCGCCGTGGCCATGGCCGAGGCCTACTTGCTTGACCAAAAGCGTTTGCTCCCCTGCGCGACCTTGCTTGAGGGCGAGTTCGGCTACAGCGACATGTTCATGGGTGTGCCTTGCATCATCGGCGGCCATGGCGTCGAGAAGATCGTCACCATCGATTTGACCGACGAAGAAAAAGAGATGCTCAAGAAGAGCGCCGCAAGCGTGCAGTCTGTGGTCGACGTCGTCAAAAAGACGCCCTGAGTTTCGCGGTCACAAGACGAAAGGTGCGTCCTGCATGTATGCAGGACGCACCTTTTTTGCGTGGGGAATTAGCAACCCAAAAGAAGCTCGACGTACGCCGCTGTTCGCACCGTCACCGTGCCGCAAACACCGCTGCAGAGGATCACGCTCTTTGGGCTGTTCGCATTGTCAAACCGGAAGCCATTGGGGTCGCTGCAGTTGTCGCTGCGATTCAAGAGGGCGCGGGTCCCATCGCCCCATTGAACCCGAACACCCACGCGCGCCGCGCTGGCAAAAGACCCATCAGGAAACACCGCTGGAACGTTAACTTCGCAGGTTCCTCTCACGGAGAGGGCATTCAATGCGGCATTCAATGCGGCAGCCGGGGGACCCGCGTCGGTATCAATCAGTGCAGTGCGTCCGTCGGAACCGGCGTCGGCGTAGCTGTTCAGTTCAGGAGCGACCGAACGAGGCCCCACGACCAGCGTTGGAATTCCATCCTGCTGCGCTTTCGCAAGAGTGGAAACGATTTTCGAGTTAGAATCACCACAGATAAGGGGATTTCCAGCAGTGATTAACACCATGGCCGAGGTCTCAGCCGTACCTACCTGACGAGCAGCCCGTGCCAGCGCGTACGCAGACTCGAGCGGCACCGAGATGAGGGAGGCACCTGCCATGCCTGTGATTCCCGATAGCTGATTGGTGACGCTCTGCTTGTCTGGCAGCTCCACGCTTGGCCCTAGGGGTTGGTAGCCGCTCACCGTGCATGATGCGTCCCTCAGTCCAAACACAATAACGCGAATGTCTGTCGGAATGCTCTGCGCAGCTCCGGCATACTGTAGCAGCGTTTGGCGAAACACTTCGCCGCGTGTTCCAAAGGCGGTGTTGGTATCTGTGCTGGCGCTACGATCGAAGGCGACCACAACATGGCGACGACTTGGACCTTGGCTGCGTGCTTGGCGTTGAATGCAGCTTGTGGAGCTCCCGGCGTCCGTCACCTGCGACCCTGCATCGCTGTCCGCATTTCCCCGTCCGTCCGCGATCGTGGCGTCTCCAACCACTGACCCGGGGGTTGGGGTGGGGCCGCTCGATGGCGTCGCCGAGCAGGCCGACATCACTGCCAGAAGCGAGACAGTCAAAGAACCCAAGAGAAAGGAGACGCGTTTCATGGGGGCGACGTAGCAAACAATCGGTCAGACGCAATCGGCTGCCACTACGGGCGCATGTGAATCCTGGTTCACGCCTTGTGTATCCCCACATTTACAGGGGGCCGCCCTTTTTCCGTTTGGTCATAAGCGCTGATAGTGAGCCCCACTGTACGAGGTGGCCGCCGCCTCAAAGACAGCGTAGCCTATAAGCGTGAGTTGTCCCCAATGCGGAAAACCAGCGAGGGAGCGCTCGGAGAACTCCAGTGCGCCTTTTTGTACACCGCGCTGCAAACTGCTCGATCTTGGACAATGGGTGTCCGAGGCCTACAAAATCTCACCGGACGAGACGCGTGCTCCGGGCGATCCCAATATCGATCTGCATGACGAACAGGACTAAATCCATGCGCTTTACAACATATGCATTGTGCACTCTTGTGACTTTGCCTGCCGTAGCCCATGCTCAGATGGCTCCTCCTCCACCCGTGCAAACTGTGGCGCCTGCGGCAAGCAGCACTGAACACCAGGCGACTGCAGAGACCAAGAAAGACAGTGGCCGCAACTTCGAGATTCTGTGGGCCCGCGGAGAATACGGTTATGCAAAAATCGGGCTCGCAGCCTTTTCCGCCAATCAAACGGGATTGGGTGTGCGCCAAGACACCGCATCAGGGCAAAGCTTCGGAGTGTCTGCGGGTATCCGCTTTGTGGCGCTAACGCTCGGCGCCGAAGCCAAGCGATTTGTGTTTTCGGACTACGGGTTGTGGAACGTGGGGCCTGTCGTCGGACTCAACATTCCCATTGGGCGTTTCGACCCGAGCATCACGCTGCGGGGCGGCTACATGTTTTCAGGAAAGATCGACAACGGGAGCTACTTTCAAGGCGCCGTGAATGGCGCGCCTCCGCCGACTTCCGATCTCACGGGCTTTGCGGGAGGGCTAGGTCTCGCCCTGGATTACTA
>JAYWGD010000200.1:0-6635 GCA_043778435.1 Myxococcales bacterium
TTTGAACTTGAGTCCGAACTGGGGTTCCATAGCCTTACGGGTTCTTCTTTGTTTCAGATCAGTCGATCGATCGTCGCTTGAAACTACCCGAGAAACTGACGCACGAACATGGGTGAGCACTCACGCAAGTGAGCGCTCACCCATGTTCTCTCTCTCTCCCCAAAATCAGCAGAGCGATGACAGGCGAAGGGAGTAGGCGTCCGGGAGGTCGGGGCGCCGTTGGCCGTGGGCATGCGTGTCTGAGGCCGACTCACAACGCACGGGTTATACCAGCGAAGTTCCGAGGAAGGCCGGCTTGCCCCCGGCCTTCCTATCGGAATTCGCCCCTCCGGAGGCCGAGTCCGCGTGCCCACGAGCCCGGCGGTGCCCCGACCTCATCGGCGCCGGTCCTGCGCTGGAGGAGCGGCGCCCCGCCCGTTCCTCTCGCGCCGTTTCGGCGCCCCGCCAACTCACGCCGCCGTCGCGCGCCGAGCCTAGATCTTGCCAGCTTTGCGCCCGCGCCCGCGAGTCTCCCCCACGTAAGTGCGAGGGTCGCGACGCGGCTTGTCTGCCGCATTCGCAGTATCCATCACGCTGCGCACATCGCCACGAAAGCGCTGCACAAGTTCCTTCCGCATGCTCACCAAACGAATGAACGCCCGCGCGTCCGGGTCCTTGGCGCTCGCACGCTCCGTGAGCGCATCGAAGATGGGCGCGCCGTGCCTGGTTGCGAATCCCACGATGGCTGGGATCAACGCATCGCCGAGCTCTTTGTGGCCAGGGTAGCGCTTGTCGGCGCGTCCGGCGTTGAGGTACAAATCGAGCGCTTCGATCAGCCGCGCGATCGCAGCTTCGTCGTTCTTGACGTGGTGAAGCACACGCGGATCCATCAGGGCGCGCACGGCCGCGGCCGAGTGAAAATAGCCGTCGGTCCAGCCGTCCAAATCGCCCACAAGCGCATCCGGATCGCGCTCGCCGATGCTGATGAGTGCGAGCGTCACGGCTTCGCGCACGCGGAAGCGAAAGTCGTCTGCCACATCGTGCAAGACCTGCATCGCGTTGCCTCGGAACTTTGGGTCCCTTGTGCCGCGCGCGCCCACCGCCACCACGCCGCACATCGGCAAAAACTCTAGCGCGCTGTTGCCCGGCGCCTCCTCGGGCGAGAGGTGTACATAGCGCTCAATGAGTTTGTCGGCGCGCTTGCCCTGCGCTGCGAGACTTTCCCCAAACGCGAGCGCCAAGTCCACGTTGGCTTTGGTACCTGGCAGCCCAGAAGCACGGGTGAGCAGTTCCTCAAGCCGGTTGGGCTTGCCTGCCAAGCTCTTTTCGAGCGCCTCATTGAGCGCATCGCTGCGAAGGGTAGGAACGCCTTTCATGCTCGGGCGCATAGCATGCGCACGCGCGCGTTGCTCAGGAGTCTGCGCCGTAGCGCTTCTCGCGTAGCGCGGCGATGCGTTCCTCGATAGGCGGATGGCTCGCAAACAAGCTCATCAGCTTGCCGCCTCCAAAGCCGAAGGCCGCCAATCCACCAGGCAAATCACTGGTGCGCTCGCCCCCCAAGTTGGCTAGAGCTCCCGCCATTGCATCGGTGCTTGTCAGTTGAGCTCCGCCCGCATCGGCCCGGAATTCTCGTTGCCGCGAGAACCAAGACACAATCATCGACGCCAAAAAGCCAAACAAGACCTGCAGCACCATGCTCACCAAAAAGCTGCCCATCCCAGGCCCTCGACGCTCCCCACGGTCGTCGCTACGCCCCGACAAAAACGAATCCACCAAGGCGCCGCCCACGCGCGAAAAAAAGATCACGAAGGTGTTGAGCACGCCTTGAAGCAACGTCAGCGTGACCATGTCGCCGTTGGCGATGTGGCTCATCTCGTGCCCCACCACGGCCTCGACTTGCTTGCGTGTCATGGTGCGTAGCAGCCCTGAGCTCACGGCCACAAGTGCCGAATTTCGGAACATCCCGGTGGCAAACGCGTTGGGTGATTCGGAAGGGAAGATGGCGACCTCAGGCATGCCCAGTCCCTTGGTATTTGCCTGGTTTCGTACGATGGCCAAGAGCCACGCCTCTTCCTCGTTTCGCGGCGCAGTGATCACCTCGGCGCCAACGCTGCGCTTGGCCATCCACTTGGAGATCGCGAGCGAGAAAATGGACCCCACGAAGCCCATGAGCGCGGCACTGGCGAGCACACTTTGCCAAGGCAGATAGTGCATCCCGCCATAACCATTGGAGTACGGAATGGAGTCCAACCCAAAGGCCATCATCAGCAGCCGCACGACCACCAACACAGCCATGTTGGTCAGCAAAAAAAGGAACAGGCGTTTACCCATTTCTCTTTTCTAAGTCGCGAGTCGCATTCCCGCAACTGTGCGCTGCTGCAACGGTCTTGCGCCGACTACTGAACGCCCACGCAAGAGTTCACTTCGAGCAAGATGTAAAGCAACGAGGCTTCTTGTGCCGTAAGCTTTCCAGCAGTGTTGCCGCCCTCCTCGCTGGGTTCCGTGTGGTAGCTCGAGTACAGCACGCGGCCGCACGTGTCTTGAAAGCTGATGGTGGCCGGAATGAAGGTGCCGTCCTTCTTTCCTTCGGTCCAGACTTTGGGCGTGATCAAAACAGATGCGCCGTTTTCGTCTTTTCCGGTGACGGTATTCACGCTTGCCATCACGGCGTAGTTGCCATCCAAGGTCACCGTGCCGCTGCCGATCACATCACTTTGCGTGAGCCAGCTCGCAATGCCTGGATCGTTAAACTTGGCTTCGCCGTTCCAACCGCCCGGGCTGCAAGCAACGCCGCGGCCGTCCTTCGACCAATCCGGTCCAGCGACTTCGCCAAAGGGAGGTACCGAGATAACACCCTGCTTTTGTGCTGTCCAATTGGTGTAACCCGGCCACGCTTGGTTCAAATATTCATACGAGAAATCGGTGACGTAGAGCTTGCCGCCCGAAGCGACGAAACTCCTGAGCGCGCTTTTGGTGCTCGCAGCCGCCATGCGATCATCCCCGCAGTTTGCCACTCCGCCGGCACCGCATGGCAAGAACACCACGTGGTACTTTTGCATCTGCGTGGAGCTTTGTACAAAGCTCAGGGCGTTTTGCGACGTGATGATGTCGTACTGGGTGATGCCCATTTTTTCGAGGGCTCCCTCGATGCGGTCGTAGCCATTCGCCTCGGCTGCGACGACGGCCATGAGTGGCGCTGTGTCATCGCCGGAGGTGCGGCTTGGAAATGTGGTGTTCTCCTCCGCAGTCGTCATCGCACCTGCCGTGATTTGCACTTGGCGGACGCGTCGGAACTGGCCTTTTTGGGTCACCAAGTACTGGATGCCCTCGCCATAGGTTTTGAGCTCAAAACGCCCGTCAGATTTGGTGAGCGTGCCGGCAGAGGCTCGGCCCGTGTCCACGCACTTGTCGCAGTAGGCTTGCTGAGGAATGGGCCCTGGTTTGGTGCGGCTCAGGTACACCAGCGCGCCGGCAATGGGCAGGCGACCATTGGGGGCGAACACGCGGCCAGACAAGGTGCCGATCTGCACCTCGACGACGGGCCCGCCGCTGTCGGCATTGCCAGCATCAAGGTTGACGGCGATTGTCTGGCCACCATCCGATCCGTTTTGCGTGGTTGCGCCATCAGAGGACTCTCCAGCGTCGAGCCCCAGAACCGATCCGACTGTGGTGCCCGAGAGCGTAGGTGTGGCGGAGCACGCTGCAATCGCAACCACGCCACACAATGCGCCTAAGAAAAGCAGCGTTGCGCGGCGCAGATGTAAAGAAGAAGGAGAGAGCAAAGAAGTCTTCATGCAACCGTGAGTGACAGCAGGATTGCCTCCGCGCCAGTGCGCTCGATTCGTAGCGTATATGTTGGCGCAGAGGCGCCGCCGCCGATTACTGCACGTTTGGGTTGGTGCCCACGCACGCGTTCACTTCGAGCAAGATGTAAAGCAAAGAGGCCTCTTGCGCGGTGAGCTTGTCAGAAACCGGGTCACCTTCTTTGCTGAGTTCGGTGTGGTAGCTCGAGTAGAGCACACGGCCGCAAGTGTCTTGGAAGCTGATGGTGGTGGGGATGAACTTGCCGTCCTTCTTTCCTTCCATCCAGACTTTGGGCGTGATCGGAATGGCGGCGCCGTTTTCGTCTCTTCCGGTGACGGTGTTGACGCCCGCCATCACGGCAAAGTTGCCTTCCAGCGTGACCGTACCACGACCGATCACATCGCCTTGCTTGAGCCAGCTCGCGATGCCAGGGTCGTTGAATTTGCCTTCGCCCTCCCAACCGGCGGGGCTACACGCAAGACCACGACCGTCTTTGGACCAATCAGGACCGGCAATCTCGCCCAATATAGGCACGGTAATGACACCCTGCTTCTGTGGAGTCCAATTGGTGTAGCCCGGCCACGCTTGGTTCAAATACTCATACGAGAAATCGGTGACGTAGAGCTTGCCGCCGGAGGCCACGAAGCTCTTGAGCGCGCTCTTGGTGCCTGGAGCTGCCATGCGAGCGTCTCCGCAATTTCCGACATCGCCAGCGCCACATGGCAAGAACACAACATGATATTTTTGCATCTGAACCGCGCTCTTTGTGAAGGCCTCGGATTCGTCAGCTTTGATGATGTCGTACTGGGTGATGCCCATCTTCTCTAAGGCCGTGGGGATCTTGTCCCATGTGCCCTCCACAACGGCCATCAGCGGCGCTGTGTCGTCGCCGGAGGTGCGGCTCGGAAAGGTGGTGTCCTCTTCGACAGCGGTCATCGCGCCGGCCTTGATTTGCACCTCACGAACACGGCGGAACTGGCCTTTTTGAGACACCAAATAGTATTTGCCGTCGCCGTAGGTTTTAAGCTGGAAGCGACCGTCGGATTTGGTGAGTGTGCCAGCAGAAGCGCCGCCAGTATCCACGCACTTGTCGCAATAGGTTTTCTCGGGAATGGGCTCGGGTTTGGTGCGGCTGAGGTACACCAGCGCGCCAGGAATCGGCAGACGGCCATTGGGGGCAAACACGCGACCAGACAACGTGCCGATGGGCGCGTTGGCGATGATGCCGCCACCATCGGGTTTGCCTGAGCCGAGGTTGGGGTCGATGGTCGAGCCGCTGTCCAAGCCGTCTTGGGTTGCCGTATTTCGGTTCACCACGGCGGAAGAACAAGCAACCAACGAACCTACGATCAGCGCCGGGAGTACAAAACGATTCATACGCAATATCTGCGCGCTATTCAGGCCAAAGCCAAGTGCTACGCGATCTTGCTCAGCGGAATGGTGTGCAAATGTCCTACATATGCACACCCGAGCAAAAACACGCTCGCACCGCTCAAGCTGTCTGGTGCACGGCCAAGAGCGTTCGCTCTGCGCCAGTCATGGGCCAGGTGTAGCGCAGCTCTTGCTCGGCCGCCACGCCGTTCGGAACCGGCTCACGCGCCAAGAACAACCAAATACGCGGCGCTCCTTGCAGCAGCGTGCGCGCATGGTCGAGCCAAATCTCGGGCGCGAACGTTGCGCGCGCAGTGGCCTCGTCGCACGGAGGGATGCGGTGCGCGACTTGCTCGATATTTCCCAAATAAAGACGTGTATTTTCTACCTTGGCCTCGCTGGCCGCGACCCGCAAAAAACTGATGCGCTTGGTGTGTGGGTCGACAATATGCAGCTCCAGATCAGGGCGCATGCACGCGAGCGCAAAGCCTGGCGCGCCGGCGCCCGTGCCCACATCCACCACGACGGCGTGGCTCGGGATTTGCCCAGCCAGCACCAACGCATCCGCCAGCATAAGGTCGAGCAGTTCATCCATCGAGCGTGCAGCCGTGAGATCCATCCGTGCATTCCAAGCCACCAAGGTGTCGAGCCAACTCGACAAGCGCGCTTCGGCATCGCCTAAAAGAGGCAAGTTCATTCGCTCCGCAAATTCTTGGAGAGGCCAACCGGCGTGAGGGCGAAGCAGTCTTGCCATAGCCTTCACCTTAGTCGTCGGTACCTCGCGCGCACGGCATTTTTTGCGGGCGAGTTGCCATCCACCGCGCCGGCCGGTTAGGTTGCGGCAACACACGTGGTTTTCCGCACATGACCTCTATTCGCGTACAGCGCCGCGTTCCACGCATTCACTGGGTTGACAGCAACGGCTCGCACAGCGTGACCTTGCGCGGAAAGGCCGTGGCGGGCTCTTCGCCGGGCGCCGATTTGGTGGTCGCCGACCCCAGCGTGTCCCGCATGCATGTGGAGTTCGAGCCTACCGAATCGGGCGTGGTGATGCGCGACGTGGGAAGCCGCAACGGCACGTGGCTGTTCGGCAACTCCGTGCAACACGCACGCTTGTCGCCGGGCCAAAGTGTGCGCGTAGGGGTGACCGAATTGTGTATCGACTTCGACGCCGTCGAGACTGAAGAGGTGGAGCTTTGGCCAGACGACCACTTTGTGGATCTGGTGGGCGGCTCGGAGATTATGCGGCAGCTTTATGCCACGCTGGCGCGCGTGGCGCAAAGCGATGCGTCGGTGTTGATTCATGGGGAGACAGGCACCGGCAAAGAGCTCGTGGCGCGTTCGTTGCATGATGCCGGGCCGCGCAAGAACAAGCCCTTTGTGGTGGTCGACTGCGCTGCATTGCCCGAGCAATTGCTGGACGCCGAATTGTTTGGTCATGCGCGCGGCGCGTTCACGGGCGCGGTGCAAACGCGCGCGGG
>JAYWGD010000201.1:0-2363 GCA_043778435.1 Myxococcales bacterium
GTTTGCCCTTGTTTGGCCCTCTGCTCCGCATCTCCGCGGTGGCTCGTTTTACGCGCACGCTTGGCACGCTGCTTACGAGCGGTGTGCCCATGCTCAAGGCCTTGGACATCGTGAAGAATGTCATCGGCAATGCGCGCCTGTCTGTGGTGGTCGATGAGGCTTATGCCTCGGTGCGTGAAGGCCAGGCGCTGAGTTTGCCACTCAAGAAGAGTGGCGAGTTTCCAAGCATGGCGGTGCACATGATCACCGTGGGCGAAAAATCGGGCGAGCTCGAGGCCATGCTCGAGAACGTCGCCGGCGAGTTCGAGCGTCAGGTTGAGACGAAGATCCAAACGATGACCAGCCTCATGGAGCCTCTGATCATCGTCATGATGGGTGCTGGCATCGGGTTCATTACATTTGCCATCATGATGCCGCTGATTCAGATGAACAACGCGTTTTAGCGAATGGCGAGGCGGCGCAAACTTTCCTACGTGTGGGAGCAGGATCGCCTTTGGCGAGATCCTCGAGTGCGTACTTGGGTGTGTGTTACATGTTTTTTAGCGCTTGCCGTAGGAATGATGCTGCGTGTGGAAGCGCGCCAGGAAGAGGCCGCCGACAAGCGGGTGACGCGTGCCGCCATCGGCGTCGTATTCGACGCTGCACTGGCTTACCGAGCCGATCATGCGCTGGCGTGTCCCACCGACAGCCGCGCGCTCTATGCCGCTGGCTACACCAAGACCTTGGTGAGCGACGCCTGGGGCAAACCGTTGCGTATCATTTGCCCCGGAAGGAAGGATCCGCGAGGCTTCGACGTTGTAAGTGATGGGCCGGACGGAGAACCTCTAGGCTTGGACCGCGTGGAATGAAAGGATGCCAACAATGAACGCCATCAATCGGATCAAACTCCTCCGTCGCCAGCGCGGCATGTCGCTTGTCGAAATCATGATCGTACTCGCGATCATTGGACTCATGGCGGGCACGGTAGCCTTCGTCGCGATTCCACAATTGCAAAAGGCGCGCGTCAAAGAGGCGACCAATCGCGCGCTTGCCATCCGCGGCGCAGTCTCCAAAGAGCAGATCGACGAGCCAAGCTCGTGCTTTACCCCGGCTGAGCTCAAGAGCAAAAAGGCAATCGAAGGCGACATTAACGATCCTTGGGGTAAGCCATTTAAGGTGGTTTGCGAAGGCGACGACGTCACGGTGACCAGCCTTGGCCAAGACGGCAAAGAGGGCACCGAAGATGACATCGTGCAGCCCAAGCCAGACAAGAAATAGAGCTTGAGTTCGCCCGATCTCATTCGCGCCCGGCGTTGGAGGGGCATGACCTTGATCGAGATCTTGATTGTTCTCGGTCTGGTTGCGCTGCTCACGGGCGGAGCGATGGCGGGCTTCGGTCAGTTTTCGGGGGCGAGGCTTCGGCAAGGCGCGACCACGATCACGGGAGCTGTGAACTTGGCCTACGCGCGTGCGAATGCCACATCGCGCGTGGTGCGCCTGGCGATAGATTTGGAGAAGAACGCCTATTGGCTCGAAGAGGCACCAACCATGGCGTTTGTGAAGCGCCCCGACCCGGACAAACTGGCGCGCACCCAAAGCCAGGCGGAGGACGAGGCGGAGGCCGAGATTCAAAGCGTGTTGTCTGCACCCAAAGTCGCGAGGCCACAGTTTAAGCCCGTCAACGAGTGGGGCATGGCGGCATCGCTCGCAGCAAAGGGCCCGAAGAGTCTGCCCGATGGCATCAAGTTTGCCTCTGTGCAGAGTACACACGATGCCTCGCCCAAGACCGAGGGCAAAACCTACTTGTACTTTTGGCCTGGCGGCCAAACAGAGCGCGCGGTGATTGAGCTCGGCCGCATCAAGGGGGATGAGCCCCGAGATCACCTGAGCGTGCAAGTCTCGCCGCTCACAGGCCGTGCCATTGTGAAGAAGGGCTCTGTAAGCCTGGCGAGCTTGCTTGAGAACATCGAGAAGCGCCAGCGCGCCACAGGGGGGATCTAGTGCTCTGTATGAAAGTGCATCATGCACGCATGCGCACAGCGGCAGGATTTACCCTGCTGGAAGTGATGGTTGCGCTTGCCATTTTGGGGGTCGTGCTTGTCACCGTGCTCTCCGCACAGGGCGGGCTGGCGGCCTCCAATGCCAGCGGGCGCAATCTTGCGGCGGCCACCAATCTTGGGCGCTGCAAGATGACGGAGCTCGAAGAATTTCTGTACACAAAGGGCTTCGCCGTGGCGGATGAGCACGAGACGGATCGTCCATGCTGCGCCGACAAAGACAACGCAAAGTTTCATTGTGCTTGGAACGTGGAGCGCGTGGAGCTGCCTTCGCTGCCCGCTCCGGATGCGGGCGCGGCGTTGACGGGCGCGGGCGGTGCGGGTGGC
>JAYWGD010000202.1:0-2358 GCA_043778435.1 Myxococcales bacterium
AAGGTGCTCACCGAAGCCGCCATCAGCGGCAAGTACGACCGCCTCCGCGGCCTCAAAGAGAACATCATCATGGGCCGCTTGCTTCCCGCAGGCACAGGCTTGCAGGCCTACGCGCCGCTCAAGATGCTTGTCGAAGGCCAAGAAGAGCCACGTCGTCGCACGACGAGCTACGAGGACAAAGGCCACGCCGAATCGGCGTAGTCTGCACCTTGTGGAGAATACACAGAGCCCGTTTCTCGCAAGAGACGCGGGCTCTGTGTATTTGGGGGGGCGAGCGGAAAATATGATTTCGGCGCCTTGCCGTGACGGAGCGCCGCCGCGCTATTCTCAACTCACGGAACCCCGCTGGATTCAGTGCCTTGCGAATTTTCGTATGCTGGAGGCGCGGCTCCAAGGCGCATGCACACTTGATTCCTATTCGGACTTGGAGACGGCGGGGCTCACTCAGACCTTTGAGTTCACTTTTGAGCTCGCGTGGAAGACGCTGAAGGATTTGCTGACCTTTGTTGGCGTAGACGCGAACAGCCCGCGCGACGTGATTCATGAGGCGGTTGCGGCTTCGCTGCTCGCAGACGGTGCGACCTGGTTCGATGCGTTGGATCGCCGCAATGTGCGTTCGCACTCCTACGACGAGGTGTGCGCCGAGCAAGCCATTGTGGTGATTCGCGGGCACGATGCACCCATGTTGCGCGCAGTGGTCGCATCGCTCGATGCGAGAGCAGGCGCGTGAAGCCCATCGGCCTTCGCGATGGCGAGCTCGCCGAGCTGCAACGCCTTTGCGCTTCATCGCCACGGCTCGAGCGTGCGCGGCTGTTTGGATCTCGTGCGCGATGCACGCATCGGCCTGGGTCGGACCTCGACTTGGTGCTGAATGGCTCGGCGCTTGCGGATGGCGATGTGGCGGCGCTGTACGGAGCGTTCGACCAGTCGCGCCTGCCGTACAAAGTAGACTTGGTGTTGGTGGACGCGCACCTCTCTCCGGCCATACGCGCGTCCATCGAACGCGATGGCGTCGACGTCTTTGTACGCTCTGCCGCGTCGCGCATTGTGTAACCTGCACCTATGCGTATTGCCGTTCGTTTCGCTGCTGTCCCTGTGCTCTCTGTTCTCTTCGCCGGTCTCGCTGTGCCCGAGCGTGCCGCAGCCAGCGAGGCCGGCTGCGGCACGCCAAAGCAATGCGATGCGCTCGCGGCCAACCGCGAGGCCTATGTCAAAGCGTGCATGGGCAAGGCGGGGGCGGATGCCGACGCGTATTGCCGTTGCACGCTGAACGAATTCACCAAGGGCAAGGGGCCGTTTGCGGATGGCAAGGTTGCGCCGGCGCGCGCCTCCGAGCTCATCAGCAAGACCATGACGGTGTGCGGGCCGCAGCATCCGGGGATCGTGGCCCACACCACCTCGTGCGAACAGGCGGCAGGCGATGGGAGCGAGGCCTATTGCGCGTGCAGCCTCAAGCTGATGGTGCCGCGCATCTTGGGCGGCAAGAGCCGCATGAACGTCAAAGAGCAGGAGACGCAAGCCAAGCTCACCACCGCCAAGTGTGGCGACGTGATGCCCGAGCCGCCGGTCGAAAAGAGTTTTGTCAAATCGTGCGCGGCCTCGATTCGTAGCTGCGCGGGCGCCAAATCGGGTCAGGCTTGCACCTGCGTGTTCCACGAGCTGCGCACCACCTACAAGCACGGCCTCCACGAATTTTTGGGCGCCGAACTGCCCGCGAGCATCCACAAAGACATGCTGCGCGCCGCGCCCAAGTGCGAAGTGCCTGCGTGCCCGGCGGCGCCGGGCGGGTGAACGCGGGAGGTGTCGCGCTGAGCAGGCACATGCAATCCGCAGCTATGTTGTGTGTGTCTGAAAGAAGATTCTAAAGTTGCGTGCATGCGATCAGACGGCGTGGTTTCGTGGGGGATGTGGACGTTGGCCAGCGTGATGTGCGCGTCGAATGCGCGCGCCTCAGAGCTTGGGGACTGGTTGCGCGCGCGGCTCCCGGAGGGTGGCCAGATCGAGGGTGATGGGGCGGGCTTGAGCCATAGTGTTTTGTCCAAAGAGACCCACGAGAGCATTGCCAAAAAGTACTTGGATCTTACACGTGAATATTCGGTTTCCAGGCTGGCGGCCAAGATCAAGAAGCAGTCGCCACACATCAAGGCGGGAGAGCGCATCGCCATTCCTGATGTGGTCACGCACGCGCTCAAGTCGCCCAAAGAAGAACGCATGGGCCTCCCCGCTGATCGCGTGATGAAGGGCGTGTTCGTCACCGGAGCATACGCGCAAATTCGCTGGATCGACATTCTCGATGCCTCCGCAGCGCGCGGATTCACGGCCGTGGTGGTCGACGTCGCAAATAAATAGGCTTTTCCT
>JAYWGD010000203.1:0-6559 GCA_043778435.1 Myxococcales bacterium
GGCCATGATCATCGTGCTCAACAAGACCGACTTGCTCAGCGACGCCGAGCGAAAAGCCGTGGAGTTCGCCACGCGCGAAAAGATCTCGTTTGCGCCCTACGTGCCCATTTTGCATCTCTCGGCCAAGACCAGCAAAGGCTTGGGCACGCTGTTCCGCAGCATCGACGAGACCTACGTCGCCTTCCACAAGCGCGTCACCACGGGCGAGCTCAATCGCTTCTTCGAGCAAGTCATCGAAACGCAGCCACCACCCACCAGCGGCGGAAAAGCGCCGCGGCTCTATTACATCACGCAGGCGGAGAGCAAGCCGCCAACCTTTATCGTGATGAGCAACGCGCCGGAGAGCATCCATTTTTCGTATCGCCGCTACGTGGTGAACCAACTGCGCGAACGGTTCGGTTTCGGCGGCGTGCCCGTACGTGTATTCTACAAGGGCAAGAAGAAGCGCCCAGGCGAAGGCGAGTTGCCACCACGCAACAAGCTAGAACCACGCCGCAGCAAGATGAAATAGAATCGCGCGATGCATCCGCGGCGCCTCGCACGATTCGGCTCACGATTTTGGGTGCTCGGCGCTTTCGCGTCTTGCTGCAGCGTGACGTTGCCGCTTGGCGCTTTCGGGCCTTGCTAGGCCGTCAGCCGCGCCGCTTCGTTGATGTCTGCGATCGCGCGGTCCAGCAAGGTGAATCGGACATAGAGGAAGCCCCCCACCGCGAATTGCGGTGGGGGGCTTTGCTTTCGCGTGGTGTTCAATGCGTGCGTCGTGCATTCATCATCCAACCAACGCCTCGAGATTCAGCGTTTAAATACATACATCGCACCGGAATTCGTGGCGCTGTTGTCGGCTTGGTTGCCACCCACGCCTACAGCCACGGAATCTTCCATCAAAGCACCCACTGCGAGCGTGCTCCCGTCCGATGAGAGAGCGACCGTACTGCCAAAGTAGTCGCTCTCCCCTGTGTTGCTGGCCTTTACATACGCCTCCTGCAGCCAAGCGGCACCGACGCGACGAAACACATACACGGAGCCGGAATTCGTGGCGCTGTTGTCGGCTTGGTTGCCATCCACACCCGCAGCCGCGGAGTCTTCGTTGCACGCTCCCACGGCGAGCGTGCTCCCGTCTGAGGAAAGCGCGACCGAAAAGCCAAAGGACTCGTTCTCTTTGTATTGCTGGCCTTCACATAGGCCTGCTGCGCCCAGGCCGCAGGCGCGAGCACGCACGAGCCTGGGCCTGCGCCCGTGCAGACGTAGAGCGGCTCGGCTTGCAGGTCACGCTGCAACCGTCACCGCTGACGGCGTTTGCGTCGTCGCAGGTTTCGCCTGTGTCGCGGACGCTGTTGCCGCAAAGTACAGTCGACGCCGCATCGGTCACTGGACCGGAGCCGTCGCTCACAGGTAAAGCGGCATCGCTCACATAAGAAATCGCATCACTTGTGGGAAGCGAGCCTTCGATCGCGACCGGGCCCGTCGGGGGCGACGCGGATGTGCTGCATGCCGCCGCGACAAGCGCAGCCACCAGAGCTGCGTGGCGCCACCAGAAGCGTACGCGGGGAAAAAGGGTTGATTGAGGTGATTTCATGAGCGCCTTTCGCAAAGCATAGATGTCGGTGGAAAGAGACTCCACCCGAAGTACGCAAACCCGCCTCAAGCACGCTTCAGTGTGCCTAGCAAACTCTCAAAGGAGCGGGAATATTCACTCAAGCGATTGCGTGCAGTGTACCCGCATATGCATGCAAAGCGCATGCACTACACATGCTATGCACTCTACATTGTTAATCGCGCCGCCACTTCGGCAAGCGCGCGGATGTCGTACACATCTTGGGCAAACTCGGGGATGCGCACTTGCGGCACGCGCGCCCAGGTGGCCGTGGCGGCAAGTGCGGCCTCGTCGCTGTCTGCGATCGCACGACGCAGATCGATGGCTCCCTGCATGCTTGCTTGTTGCTCGCGTGAGAACCCCAGCGATTCTGCAAGAGCATCCGCGCCGGCCGCGCTGTCTGCAGCATGCACGCGATTGACGACCAGGCCCGCGCAGCGCATGTCGAACTGAGCCACCTTGTCGTAAAAATAGCGCGCCTCTGCCAAGCGATCTGCGCGCGGCGCTGTGACAATCACGAAGGAGGTCTCCGGCGCGCGCATCACTGCACGAAGCCGCTCGGCGCGCGCGCCAAAGCCGCCGAGCATGCTGTTGAGCTCGCTTAGCAGCTCGCTCAATGCTTCGAGCATGCCGGCGCCTGTGATGCTTCCTACCGCTTTCATCGCCGCCTGCGCGCCACGCGCCAAGATGTTGAGCGAGAAGCCCTTCTTGTTCCGGAACGACTCTACAAGCCAGGCCACAGCCGGCGAATCCACAAGGCCCGCCATGCGGTCGGGCGCTTCCAAAAAATCGAGTGCGTTGGGCGTAGGCGGCGTGTCGAGCACGATAAGATCGTACAAGCCAGACTCGCGCACGCTGAGAAGCTTCTCCATCGCCATGTACTCTTGGGTGCCCGCAAGCTCGGTGGAGAGCACCTTGTAGAGCTTGTTGGAAAGAATGCGCTCTGCATGCACCGGGTCTGCGGCGTTGCGCCGGATCAAGTCGTCGAAGGTGGTCTTCGGATCCAGCATCAGGCACGTGAGTGAGCCCGTGACTCGCACCCCTGCCGCTTCGAAGCGTGCATTTTGCACGGTTTCAGCTTCTTGGCTCATGGCGCCTAGGCCCAAGCTTTCGGCTAGGCGTTTTGCAGGGTCAATCGTCATGCACAGCACGCGCTTGCCGCGCATCGCTCCCGCAAGTGCGATGGCGGCAGCGGTCGTGGTCTTGCCCACGCCTCCCGCGCCGGCCGTGATGATGACACGCTGTGTATCCAGAAGCTCACCTACAAAGGACATGGCTTCAGTTCCCCTCTTCGTCGTCCGGATACTCGCCCTCGGCCAAGTTGTCGAAGCGCGTGTACTCGCGATCGAACCGCACCTTCGCAGTACCCGTAGGGCCGTTACGTTGCTTGGCCAAAATCAGCTCTGCCACGTTCTGCTGATCCGAGTCCTTGTTGTAATAGTCGTCGCGATAAATAAAGACGATGTTGTCAGCGTCCTGCTCGATGGCTCCGGATTCGCGCAAGTCGGAGATCATCGGGCGCTTGGATTTGTCGCCGCGGGTCTCCACTGCACGGTTGAGCTGCGAGAGCGCAATGACGGACACACTCAACTCTTTAGCAAGCCCTTTGAGACCTCGTGATATCTCACTGATCTCTTGCTCGCGCGATGCTGCGTTCTCGCGTCCGCGCATGAGCTGCAAGTAATCGATGATCACGCAGCCCACGCGCTGTGTCTTGCGACCGTCGGCGTCCTTCTTGTCGTATTCAGCCTGAATGCGTCGCACCTTAGATCGCAGATCGAGCAGCGAAAGACCTGGTGAATCGTCAACCCAGACCGGCAATCGAGACAAGTACTCGGCCGACTTGGTGAGCTTCTGCCAGTCGGTGCGCGTGAGCTGCGCGGCGCGCAATTTGCTCACGTCCACGCGCGCTTCGGAGCACACCATACGATTGGCAAGCTGCTCGCGCGGCATTTCGAGCGAGAACACACAGCAACCAATGCCCGGCTCTTCCCAGTGCTCGCCTGTGCTCTCCGACACGCGCCTGCGAGGAGCCGCAATGTTCACGGCCATGTTGAGTACCAAGCTGGTTTTGCCCATGCCCGGTCGCGCCGCGATGATGCTTAAGTCACCATCATGCAAGCCTGCCGTGAGCTTGTCGTAGCGCTCAAAGCCCGTGGAAATGCCGGTCACGCTGTCGCCTCGCTGCGCCGCCTCGGTGAGCTTCTTAAACGACTGCACAAGCACGGTCTTGAGCGGCTCCACCTGACTGCGCGTCTCGGTTCGGGCAATGTTGTACACCGCTTGCTCCGCCTGATCGATGAACAGCTGCGGCTCGCCGTAGTCCATATAGCCCTCGGCACTCACGCGCTGACACGCCACAATCAGCTGACGAATACGCCATTTTTCGTGAATGGTTTGGGCATAGGCCTGCACGTTTGCGATGGCCGGCGTCGCGTTGATAAGCTCACTCAAATACTGCATGCCGCCCACTTGCGCGAGGCGCTCGCGGTTGCGGAGCTCGGTGGCGACTTGCACCACGTCCACAGGGCGGCCGCTGCTCTTCAACTCGCGGCAGGCCTCGAAAATACGCCTGTGTGCCTCCGAGTAAAAATACTCGGCCTTAAGCATCTCACCGATCTTGTCGAAGGCGCTGTCGTCGAGCATCACCGCACACAACACCGCCATCTCAGCGTCCAAATCGTTGGGCGGAACACGCCCATCCATCATCGGCGCCTGCACCTCTTTTTGCTCATATCGGGGCTTCGCCATCAGGCCGCAAGACTACAACGAAAAAGTCGCCAGGTGTTCCCTAGCAGCTTTCCAAACAACTGGAAGATTCGACAGGTTCGCGCGAGGCACCGTGTTGGCTAGGGCGCCGGGGAGCGCCGTGTACGCTTTGGTACACAAGCTTCCCGGGAGCCGACGTCACACGGATGCATCACGCGAACGGATACATCACTTCGACGCGGTGACGTCTACCTTGATGGTTGCTGTCACTTCGCTGTGCAACTTCACAGTCACAGCGTGCGTGCCGAGGGTCTTGATCGGCTCTGCGAGCTGCAAGGCTTTCTTGTCGAGCACGAAGCCCGCGGCTTTGAGCGAAGCCTCGATCTCTTTGGCGCTGACTGCACCGAAGACGCGGTCTCCTTCGCCGGCGCGCAACGTCAGGCGAACGACGGTGCCTTCGAGCTTGGCAGCAAGAGCGCTCGCTTCCTTCTTCACCTTCTCGGCCTTGGCAAGGGCGATGCCCTTTTCATGGGCCAAGCGGTTCACGCTGGCGGCCGTCGCGGAAGCCGCGAGGCCACGTGGGATGAGGTAGTTGCGCGCGAAGCCCGGTTTGACGCGAACCAATTCTCCGGACTGGCCGAGCTTGGCCACGTCGGACTGCAAAATAACTTGGAGTGTAGATGCCATGGTGTGTGCCTCAGCCGTTCGTGGTGAATGGAAGGAGCGCGATGTTGCGCGCCTGCTTGATGGCGACCGTGACTTTGCGCTGATGCCAGGCGCAGTTGCCGCTCATACGACGTGGCACAATTTTGCCGCGCTCGCTGATGAAATACTTGAGGGACTGAGCGTCCTTGTAGTCGATGACTTTGGCCAAGTCCGTGCAGAATGCACAGGCGCGGCGCTTTGGGTTCTTGCGCTTTCCGGGAACGTCGTTGTTCAGATCCGGAGTGCGGCCATATTCTTTGTCGTCGTCATGCATGTTCATAGCTAGGTTCGCTTTCGGTAAAATCTTGAGGTTCAGTTCGCTTTGTCAGCGGCGGCGTCGGTGGCGACTTCTTCGCCTTCAGCAGCCTCGGCGTCGGGCGCAACAGCGTGGTTGCGATCGTCACGATCGCCACGGCCACGGTAGTGATCCTGCGCCGCTTCGAAGTTGAGGCCCAGTGCACGCTCACGGTTGTTGCTGTCATCCTCTTCGGGTGGCAGCTCGAGGCGCTCGAACTTCACGTCTTCGGCGTTCACGGTGAACGAAGCCATATCCACATCGTCGTTGAGACGCACAGTCTGGAACTTGAGCACGGAGTCGGCCAAGCGCAGGTTGCGCTCAAGCTCAGTCACCAAACCACCGACGCCTACGTAACGAACATAGATGTAGACACCACGCTTGTGCTTGGCGACCGTGTACGCGAGGCGGCGACGGCCCCACGACTCAACTTTGAGCATCACACCGGACTCGCGAGCGACAACGTCGGCGAAGCGCGCTTGCACTTTTTCGGCGGTTTCCGCGTCCACATCGGGGCGGAGAACGTAGATGGTTTCGTATTCTTTTGCGTGAATGGACATTGAGAATTCCTCTCGGACAGACGGGCTACGATGCATGCACAATGCGCGCATTCGTGGACCGCGTGAGGCCTACGCAGATGCGCAGGCGAGGGGCTCCGCCAAAAGCGGAGGGACCGATGCAGTTACCACAAGCCACGAGCAAACCAAGCAAATTGTGCCTGATGAGCGCGACGACTCACCCTTTTTTGGAACCCACTTTGCCGTGGAGCTCATTCATGGCCACAGCCGCGCCTTTCTCGAGCGTGCGCTTCAGCATGCTCGTGGCACTGGAAAGCACATCCACGAGCTGGGCCGACTCAGCCCCCTCCCAGCCGCCTAGCACGTAGTCTGCGACCTCTCCCTGAAAGCCTGAAGGTGGCCTACCAATGCCCACGCGCAGACGCACAAAGTCGGCACCGCCAAGGCATGAGATCATGCTGCGCAAGCCGTTGTGCCCGCCATGCCCTCCCCCGACCTTTAGGCGCAGATCGCCAAACGGCACGTCCAACTCGTCGTGCACGGCAAGGACATGGCTGCGCTCTACATGGAAAAAAGCCGCGGCTGGCGCCACGCTTTCGCCACTAAGATTCATAAAGGTGTCAGGCTTCAGAAGCACCACGTCATGCCCGGCCACGGCACCTCGCGCATAGCTGCCCTTAAACTTGTCTCGAAACGCATCAAAGCCGTGGGCCCGCGCGAACGCATCCACGGCTTTGA
>JAYWGD010000204.1:0-2340 GCA_043778435.1 Myxococcales bacterium
CTCGCGGCGCAAACGATCGGCGAGCACGCCGTCGTCGCGGCTCGCGACGCGCAACTCTTTGACGGCCACACGTGCGCCCGTATCGCTGGTGATCGCATCGTGTACCACGGCCGTCGCACCCGCGCCCAGCGTGCCCACGATCTGGTATTTGTCGCCGATGACCCGCGTGCGGTGCTCGAACATGTCTGCGAGCGCAGCCTCAAAGATCTGCGCGCGCATGGCCATGGCACGGCGTGCTGCAATGCGGTTCTCCCAACGCGCAAAGAGCGGTCGCAAGGGCCCGAGCCAAGCAAACCATGGAGCGGCGTACCAGCGCACGACGTCGTATCCTTTGAGGAATCCAACCTTCACGATTGGGTAACCGTACATCGCGAAGACCTCTGCAAGAACAGCTTTGGAATGCGGCGCAAGGCTCTGATGGTCGACGCAAAGTTCGGTGCCCTGCTGCTGCACTTGCCACACGTTGCGACCTTGCATGTATTGCACCAGACCTCGTTTCTCCAACTCGATAAGTGCATCTTGCACCTTGTGCGCCGAACGCAAAATGGGTGCCCAAAATCGCGACATTCGCGCCGAAGAGGGCAGACTCGCGGAGTCGATTCGATCCTGATATTTGACCGTTAAATCTGCGTGGAGCTGCAGCCAAGGGTCCTCTGCGGCGGCGCTGGGAAGGCCTTGAGACGCAAGCCACGCTCCGACATTTTCGCCACGCTCTCGCATCTGTTCGCAGATCAGAAACACGGGCACGGCGGGGCACATAGCGAAAGATGTCGAGGCCATCGGTTCGCGTGAGAGGCTCGCGTGCTTTGGCGTTCTGTGCAATGGGCATTGCGCATGACGCTGTTCGGAGCCTTGGTTCAACGTGCGCACCGCGATGCCACCGCCGTCGTGTTGGAGCTGCGTGTGCCGGGCCAAACCTATGTGCTGGCGCTCACGGCGGGCCCGCTCAAAGAGCCGCGCGTGGGGCTCTCCACCGACGCGGAAGCGCGTAGCGCGTGGCGCAGTGGATTGCCGCGCGACAAATGCCTTGAGGGCATGAATGTGCGCTCGTGGGGCGCGCATCACGTGGAACTTGTGGATCGCGCGACAGTGAAAACGCGGCTTCTGCTGGCGCGTGAGCACACATTGGTGAGGCTGCGCGATGAGTCGGTCTTGGACAGCGCGCCGCCCGACCTCGAGGAAATGCTGGCCGCGGGGGCCCAGAGTCATGCGGGGCTGGTGCAAGCCGCCTTGCGCGGCGCTCAGCACGAGGCCCGCGCGCTGCTGTTGGGCACCGAATCAAAAGCCAAAAAGCGCGTGGCGCGCGTGCGCGAGGACCTCGCGCGAATGAAACAGACACGCGCTCTTGCCACCATGGGCCCTTGGCTCATTGCAGAAGCAAAAAAGCTGCCTCGTGGCGCGCGGGAGCTTGTGGGCACAGACTGGTCCACGGGAGAGGCGAGGGAGCTCCGATTGGCCTTGGACCCCGCCAAGCCTGCCGCTGCGCAAGTGCTTGCGCTGTTCGAGAAAGCCAAACGCATGGCGCGCGGAGAGAGCATCGCCGACGGCCGGCTCAAGGTGGCCGAGGACGCACGGGCGGCGACGAAAGACGCGCTGGCCGCGGTGGCCGCAGCAGACACTCCGGGCCAGGTCGAGTCGGCCATTGCGGCATGGCGCACAGCGGTGCCCACCGAGCTACGCGGCAAGCCACAGCGTGGCCAAGGCCCGGGCAAAGCCGGAGATGCTCCACGTGGCCTGCCGTTCCGCACGTTTTATGGCGCGGGGGAACGCATGCTGATGGCGGGCAAGGGCGCGGCGCACAACGATGAGCTCACCAGCAAATACGCGCGTCCCGTAGACTGGTGGTTTCACGCCAAGGATCGCACAGGGGCCCATGTGATTGCGCGTGGCGATCGTCAGGTGGCGCTCGGTTCCGACACGCTGGTCGACGCGGCTCACTTGGCGGCGCACTTTTCCGACGCGCGCGGCGAGGCCGTTGTCGATGTGCAATACACGCAAAAGCGTCACCTGCGAAAGCCCAAGGGCTCGGCGCCCGGGACTGTGATCGTGGGCGAAGAGCGCGTGCTCGTGCTACGGATCGAGCCCGAGCGGTTGGCAAGGCTGCTGGCGAGCGAGGATGCCGGCACGTAGCGCGCTCTTGCGTGTGGTGCTTGGCAACACCCACCAGCGCGATGAAGCGCGATGATTGGCTTGACGATCCACGGCCATTCCGTCTAAAGTTCACCACCCCGCAGTTTTCGTGCAGTGTTGCCGTACCCGGCATATGCATGCGTTCTACACTCGATTCTACAGGATATCCCATGGCCGTTCACATTCGTCTCGCTCGCTCCGGCGCCAAAA
>JAYWGD010000205.1:0-6530 GCA_043778435.1 Myxococcales bacterium
GACCACAGGCAAGAACATCGGCTTGGGCTATTTGCCGGCTGGTATGTCGGCCATTGGAACCACCTTTCAAGTCGATTGCCGCGGCCGTCTGGCCGAGGCCGTTGTTGTCAAAGCACCCTTCTACAAGCGAGCCAATTGATGTCCGATCAGATTCCTGCAGACCGCAACTATACCAAAGACCACGAGTGGGCAAAGGCCGACGGCGCAGTCACGCGCGTAGGCATCACAGCACACGCGGTAGAGCAGTTGGGTGACATCACGCTCGTGACCTTCGATGTGAAGCTCGGCGATGTTCTGGTCGCCGGCAAAGTGTTCGGCGTCATCGAGAGCGTAAAGACCTTGAGCGACTTGTACGCACCGATGGCCGGCAAAGTGGTGGCCGTGAACGATTCTTTGCAGAATGCACCCGAACTCGTGAACGAGGATTGCTACGGCAAGGGCTGGATGATCGACATTGAACAAACCGAGAGCGTGAAGCTGCTCGACGCTGCCGATTACGGCAACATCATCTGAAGTGGGAGAGGCCGTAGGGCCGATTTTCACCTTGCCATTTCTCGTAGAGCGACCACGCCGTCTGCGCCGCACGCCAGAGCTTCGTCGCCTGGAGTAAAAACAACATTGGTGCTGCGCTGTAGGGTGCGGTCTTTGTTTTTTAGGCCCACATCACAGAGCTGCGGCCCATTTCCCTGGCCTATGTCCTCGATGGCGTTGTCCGAGGTTGACTTACACTGAGCGCGCACAATGGACTGGCGCAAGCTGGGCGATAACAAGACGCAGCTCGATGCGGGGCTGTCCTACGTTTTTCGTTTCGTCGAAAGTGCAAAGTCGTGGCTCGTCGGCATCGGCCACGGTACCCGCAAAAGGTACATGCCGTAGGATGATGCGACGTTACTTCTCACTTCAATCGATGCAATCCAGAGGACACGATGCTTGATCACGCGCTTCGCTCAATCAGCAATTGTGCCGCTGTGGCACGGCGAATGCTTTGTGCGTAGGCCGGGAAATTCTTTTTTTTGCATGTGGGGCGAACGTGCTGAACAGTTGTGGCGGGGGTGCCTCTTCGCGCCTCTCGAGAACCACTCAGAGGAAAAAAATGAAAACCATAGCGAAACGTGTTTGTGTTGTTGCGATCACCTCGTTCTCCGTACTTGCCGGATGCGCCTCCGAGTCTGCTGTTACGGAGGTCTCCCAAGAACCTGATGCCGATGCGTTAGCGAAGGCCAAGCGTACAACCTACAAGCTCAGCAACAACTCTGAGATTCAGCTGCAGAGTTTGGGAACCTCCGCAACGCGCGGAGTCCGTTATGCAGCGACCCTCAAGGCATCAACAGGCGTCACGAGGTCGGCATCGTGCGATGTGTCGCTGACGGCGCAAGCGACCGCGACCCAGTGGCAGCTGTCCTGCGATGTCAAGAATGGCTTGTCTCTCCTCTTGACGCGTGGGTCCACGGGCTCAGATCAGTCGGCTCTGTCACTCACAGCGATTCTTAATGTGGGCGAGCGAGGGCCAGAAGCTGGGTTTATAAAGGATTTCACCAAGGCGCTTCCTGATCCCGCCGGTTCGGTTGGCAACGGCTCGTCGTTGACCGCATTGGCCGGCCCGTTCGCACTCTCTGTCGCCGGCGTTGACGGCGCCGCTTTAAACGATTTGAACGGCTTCGAGTCGGCACTTCGCGGCAGCATCGGCGCGTCGTATGCCGTGCTGGATCATCGTGCTGCAACGCAGGCCATTCGCCGCACGTGCGCTGGAATGATTCTCGCCATCGGCGTCGATGGCAAGACAACGGTGACGGCGTTCGATGGCATCAACTTGGGTTACGCAAAACGAATAAGTTCGGTCACTTCAACGGGCTCGCTCAAACCCGCATCTACGTTAACCACGGAGATTCGCGCGACCGTCGCCACACCTTTCTGATGTCATCGCATGATCGAAGATAACATTCGGCGAATCGCTTTTGGGAGTGGTACGCCCGTGTTATCGAGTAGGCATGCCATTTCCCGAAGAGCGACCACGCCGTTTGCGCCGAACGCCTGAGCTTCGTCGCCTCGTACGAGAAACCACATTGGAGCCGCGCCATATGGTGTGGCCTCTTTTTTTTCATGCCGGCATCACTGAGCCGCGGCCCATTTTGAGCATGCCGGGCGTGTCGCAGTGGCCTCTGGCTGCGGCGACCGACCTTGCGCGAGAAGCCCAAAGCTTGGGGTTGGGAGGCGTGATTTTGTTTGGCCTTCCCGAGCGCAAAGATGCGCGTGGGCTGGTGGGGCTTGATGTGAACGGCCCCGTGCCCACTGCGGTGCGCGCCATGAAGGATGCTTCGCCCGGCCTGATTGTCATGACGGACGTGTGCGTCGACGAATACACGGATCACGGACACTGCGGCGTGCTCAACCCCATCACCCACGAGGTCGACAACGACGCTACTGTGGAACTTCTCGCGCAGATGGCGGTGGTTCACGCTCAGGCAGGCGCCGACGTGGTGGCTCCGAGCGACATGATGGATGGTCGCGTGGCAGCAATTCGAAAATCGTTGGACAATGCACGTATGCAGCATGCATGCATTTTAAGCTATGCGGTGAAGTACGCGAGCGCATTTTACGGGCCGTTCCGCGATGCCGCTGATTGCGCGCCCAAGTTTGGTGACCGCGCGGGGTACCAAATGGACCCTGCCAATGCGCGCGAGGCCAGACGCGAGCTTGCCCTCGACATCGCCGAGGGCGCCGACATGTTGATGGTGAAGCCGGCATTGCCTTACTTGGATGTGATTTGTGACGTGCGGGGCCGCACCGAGTTGCCGTTGTGCGCGTACAACGTGTCCGGCGAATACTCCATGCTCCACGCTGCTGCCCAGCGCGGCATGATCGATCTCGAGCGTGCCATGATGGAGACGCTCACGAGCATACGCCGCGCGGGTGCAGACTTTGTTTTGACGTACCACGCGCCGCATGCAGCCAAGGTGCTCGGTGCTTAAAGCCCTTTCCCGTTGGGTGTTCGCATCGGTGTTGGGAGTCTCGCTGTTGGGCGTCATGGTGCCCGTGACGATGACGGGATGCTTCGGTCACCAATGCGACGGCAGCTACTTGCGATTGGATGACGGTGCCGGCCGTTTGGTAAGCGCAGACACATGGGAGTCGAACGGCATCGAGGATAGGTGGCTGGACTACGCGCCACAGCGCACGATCGCTATCCCGCTGAAGCAGTTGGGAAATCGATGGCCGACCTCGGTTCTCGTCTACGTCAGTGGCCATCCGCGTCCGGTCGGGGAGGAGCCTCAGCATTCGTTTGCGCTCGCCACTGGCAATCTCTCCACGCTGCAATGGGTCTCCAAAAATAGCATCGACGTGCGCAACGACACCTGCGCGCAATACTACACTCGCGTGGTGATCTCGGTGGCGCCGCAAAGCGCGCTACCACATGCGGCCATCACGTCTGACGCCGATGATGTGGTTGTAAACATTGACGCCAGCGACGCGAAGTAGACTCTCAAAGGATCAGCGTAAACACAGTGTGCTGTGGCTCACTTGTAAAGTGCAGCGAGCCGCCTTGGCTCTCTGCCACTGCTCGCACGATGGAGAGACCAAGCCCGTTGCCGCCGCGATCGCGCTCCGTTGTGTAGAAGCGTTCGAGGATGCGTGGTTGATGCGCCTTGGGGATGCCTGGGCCGTCGTCGATGACATCGACTTTGATGCGAGTGCTCGTCGTGCCCGCCATCGCCACATTGGCCGAGACATGCTGACCGTGCCGGAGCGCATTCTCGAGCAGGTTCACGATTGCAGATCGCAGATGCTCTTCGTCGTAGGCAAGTGAGCTCGGATGAGAATGGATCGTGAATACTACTGCAGGATATCGGTGCTTCAGGTCGTCGAAAAAGTTCGCAAGTTCGGTGAGGGCTGTGACCTCTCCTGCACGAGGATTGTCGAGTTTGGCAAGCGTGAGCAGACGCCCCACCAAGCGATTCATGCGCTGCACATCAGCCTGGATGTTGCTCAAAAATTTGTTTCGTTGGGCGTCGCTCATCTCGGCCGCGCTCTCTCGCAAAAGCTCGGTGGCGCCACCGATGGCCGTGAGTGGCGTTCGTAGTTCGTGCGCGGCGCTTGCTGCAAACTCCGCCACGTAGTCGCCGCGTGCGCGCAACTGATCGCGCATTTGATCGAGCGCAAGGGTGAGGTCTACAACCTCTGAGGGGGCCCAACCCGGCGCTGCGATGGCACCTTCGTTTTCTCCTCGTGCAATGGCCGTAGCCTTTTGAGTGACGCGTACGACTGGGCCCACCACCGCGCGATAGGCCGCAAGGCTTAGGGCAACGATGCAGAGCGCACACAATGCAACAAAGGCTAAAAGTCCTCGACGATTCTTCCACAGGTGCTCGAGTGTGGTCACGCTGGTGCGGGCCATGCGCACGACGCCCACCACCTGTCCGTCCGAGAACACCGGGATGGCGACAAATACATGTACGCGCCCCTGACGACTGAGGCTGCCTAGCGATGGCGCTGGCCCTGGGATTTCGCGCCTACGTGCCGCAACGCCATAAGTGCCAGCCACCGCGCTACGAACCTCCGGCGCGTTCATCAAACTCGCCCCCACATCGCGACCATCGCTGCTGGCGATGACAGTGCCATTGCCATCGAGCACGCGCGCGCCGCTCAGGTTAAAGGTGCGCGCACGCCGAAGCATAGGCTGCACGCGCGCCCCCGCACGTAGGAGTGCGGCGTCGCTCGCGATATGGGCGATCGGTGGCGCGGCCAACGGCTCGCCCACGGGCGTGTTCCGCGTGATACGCGGCTCCCAAGGAGCGACGGTGAGTTCGCCGCCGGGGGGCGCGATTCTGCCGGGGTCGATCCCTTCTTGGCGCAATGCCTCACGGTAGCTCTCGCCAATGACGACGGCTTCGGCCGTGAGTTTGTCTTCGGTGTCGCGCATGAGCACCACGTTGTATGCGCGCAATCCTATGAGCAAAAAAACGGGTGCAAGGAGTGTGAGAGCACTTGTGCAAAGCAGCAGAAAGCGAATGCTGACGCGAGGCATGCGAGGCACGCAGAACACGTCGCTCATGACTCTGAGCGGATGCGGTAGCCGACGCCGTACACGGTCTCCACTGGGTCTGCACGCAGCTCCGAAAGCTTTTTGCGAATGCGCCGAACGTGGCTGTCGACGGTGCGCTCCGTGACAAAGTAGCCCTCGCCATAGGCCAGTGTGACCAGCTCTGCGCGTGAGAAGACCACGCCGGGTCGTCGCACCAAGGTGCAGAGTACAGCAAACTCGGTCACCGTCATCACAACCTCGGTACCGCTCCACGTGCATCGATGTCGCGCGGTATCGAGGCTCAGCGGCCCATAGCTCAGCGGCGCGCTGCTGTCGGACGCGGGCGTCTCGATGCGTCGGAGCACGACGGCCACGCGAGACACCAACTCACGTACGCTAAAGGGCTTGGTGATGTAGTCGTCGCCACCAAGTTCGAGCCCAAGAATCTTGTCGATCTCGTCGTCGCGAGATGACAAGAACAAGATGGGCATGCGGCCCTTGGGCGGAGGCTGCGCGCGCACCCGTCTGCACAAGCTGAGGCCATCTTCGGCCGGCATCACCACATCGAGCACGGCCACATCAAAGCGCGTGCGCTCCAAGAGCGCAAAAGCCTCCATACCATCGCGCGCCTCGCTGACTTGGTGGCCGGCTTGCTCGAGAGCAAAACGCACCACATCACGAATATGACTGTCGTCGTCGGCGAGCAAAATTTGAGCCATCGCGGGTCACGGTAGCATGAGGCCGCCACACTCGCTCGCGGGCAATTGTGGCAACATTGTGCAAGCCTTTGCACGGCCTCTGCACCGCAGTTGCGCAGTCCTTTCACAGGCCAAACACATCCGCGCCGCAGTGCAAGGGTAGGTTCAACTCTATGAAAATCTCCCTCTGCAATGCCCGATTGAACATGGCCTCCAAAGTCGTACTCACAGTGTTCGCATTGGGTCTGATCGCCCGCATCGACACTGCGGGCGCAGGAGCTTTCGCGCGCCGCCGTGCGGCGACTCAAGTATCGCCCAAGCCAGAAAGTGAAAGCCAAATCGAACCAGTCTCAAGGGCCGAGTTCTTTGCAGCGACAGCACGCACCGAAGTGCCATCGCCAGAGCTCCCTCACGAAGTACGGAGCGATAGGGAGGTCCTTCGCTCCTCTCAGGATGACAACGGCGGGAAGATCGCATCCGACGAGGACGAGATCCTGGATGAGTTTGACCTCGATGGTTCGAGAACCGATGGCAGTGAGAGCTGTGATGGCGACGAGTCGGACGCGGAGGCGAACGAAGAGTGCTCAGCAGGCTTTGTAGGTGCAGAGGTTGATGGCATCAGAGATTGCGTCAGCGCGGAGTGAGCGGAGCCGCGCGTTGCCGATGCGCAAGCGAAGCCAGCGCATTCCCGGAGCCGCGCGTTGCCGGTGCGCAAGCGAAGCCAGCGCATTCTCGGAGCCGCGCACCGTGCACTCTGCATCCAGATCCGACGCACGAACATGGGTGAGCACTCACGCAAGTGAGCGCTCACC
>JAYWGD010000206.1:0-2326 GCA_043778435.1 Myxococcales bacterium
CCAGCGCGCAGGAAACGCCATACTCCCCTGCGGGGAATCGCTTCATGCGTGTGCCTGGGATCACCACGCTGCGCTCTGGAACCTGGCCCTTCCACTCGCGCGGCTCGGGGCCGGTCACGTCGATGATGGTGGTGCTCGCGGTAAGCACCACCCCGGCACCAATCACGGCGCCGGCACGCACATGCACGCCCTCTACAACGATGGCGCGTGAGCCCAAGAAGCAGCCGTCTTCGATGATCACGGGCGCGGCTTGTGGCGGCTCGAGCACGCCGCCGATGCCCACGCCGCCCGACAAATGGCAGTTCTTGCCAATCTGCGCGCAGGAGCCCACGGTCGCCCACGTGTCGACCATGGTGCCTGCCCCCACGTAGGCGCCAATGTTGACGTAGGCGGGCATCACGATGGTGCCAGACTCTAAGAAAGCTCCATACCGCACCGCACCAGGCGGGACCAAACGCACGCCAGCTTTGTCGAGCTGCGTTTTGAGCGGAATCTTGTCGTGAAATTCCATGGGCCCGGCGCTCTGCACGCTCATGCCCCGAAGGCCGAAATACATGAGAATCGCCTGCTTCACCCAAGCATGCGTGACCCAACCTTTGGGCTCCGGTGAGGCCACGCGCACACGGCCCGCATCGAGTTCGGCGAGCGTATGAAGCACTGCATCTGCATAGCGTGTATCTTGCAACAAGGTACGATCGGCGTAGGCGGCTTCTACCAATGACTGCAACGTGTGACTCATGTTCTTTAAATACAACAACGCGGCCGTTCTTGCAGTGAAGAACGCGCCGCGTTGTGGATCGCAACGCTCAAATGAGCGACGTGTCGTGCGGTTCTCAGTGGAAGAAGTACTTGATCTCGATGGCAGCGTTCTCAAGCGAGTCTGAGCCGTGAACGGCGTTCTCGCCGATGCTTGCAGCATACAGCTTACGGATGGTGCCGGCGTCGGCGTTGGCGGGATTCGTGGCGCCCATCGCCGTGCGGTAGTCGGCCATGGCGTTCTCTTTCTCGAGGACGGCGATGACGACGGGGCCGCGCGACATGAACTCGCACAGTTCGCCAAAAAAGCCGCGCTCCTTGTGCTCGGCGTAGAAGCCTTCGGCCTCGGCGAGCGAGAGCTTCTTCTTCTTGAGTTCGACGATTTCAAAGCCTTTGCTCTCGAGCAAGGCCAAAATATTGCCGACGTTTTTGGCTTCGACCGCGTCGGGCTTGATGATGCAAAGCGTACGTTCTTTGGACATTGGAAAACTCCTTGTGTTCGGGCCCGTGCGCGGAGATCGCGCGTCAGCATTCCCCGTAACTTGGACACTGTGTAGCGCGTGCATGCAAAGTGTTCAATGGCGGATCGGTTCGCGCGCTATCTTCTTGAAGTTCTTGCGCCAGCCAGATAGGTGCTTCCTCTTCCGCCGATGTAGCTCAGGGGTAGAGCAACGGTTTCGTAAACCGTAGGTCGTGGGTTCAATTCCCACCATCGGCTCAGGCGTAACAGGATGGCGCAACCGTGGCTCACACCCACCATCGGCTCAGTAATTTTGCTGGCCGATCGCCCTCCGTGGCAGATTCTTTGGCTACAAATAAAAGTGCAGTGCGCACAGACCACTGAGGCCCGTTGTTCTGCCTGCTGGCGTATCGATGGATCGCGCGATCAGATCCAAGCGGGTCTCGACGTGGGCATAAGGAAAGAACGCGCCGCTCAGCCAGGCGCCCACATTCACGCCGCCGGTGTGGAAATCAGGGACCTGTCCTTCGAGCGCCGGCATCAGGTGCACGCCTCGCATCAGCCGCAAATCGACTTGCGCAAAGCCAGCGCTTCCGGTTGCGACATTGGCTCCCGCGGGATGCGACGAGACCACATCTGCCTGCGTGAGAAGCACCACCGCCGGCGTTGCAGCCCAGCGCGCAAACAAGCCGTGTACATGACGAGTGATTGGCTGACGGCGACTACGTACCAGGTCTCCCTCGGCATGCATCAACATAGAGGAGACTCCCACCGCAAGATGGGGCGAAAGCACGCGCTCGTAGTACCCCGCGTAACCACGATCGCGATACAGATCAGGAGACACTTGATAGTTGCCTAATACAGCCATCAACTCCGCGCGATACATGTCCGTGGTTCGCGCAAGCGCCACACCGTGCTGCTGCTGAAAGGCCGTGTCGGTGCGGGTGCTGGCGCGTGTCCAAATGGGATGCTCATTGCCGCGCACTCCGTACGGCAATGCGATTCGCCCGGCACGCAAAAGCCAGTCTCGCTCCTCACCCAAATCGACGCCCACCCAATGCTCTCGTGACACCAACTGCAGCGGGCTGTCGGGCACCAAGGCTGCGAGCT
>JAYWGD010000207.1:0-6502 GCA_043778435.1 Myxococcales bacterium
ATCGAAGTCTTTGGGAATCGGTTAGAAAAAATGTCAGGCGGTGCGCTCACCCGCTTTCGCGCCAAGCACATCGGCTTCATTTTCCAACAATTCAATCTCATCCCCACCATCACGATTGCGGAGAACGTGGGCGTGCCCTTGTTGATCCAAGGCATCTCTAGCAGTAAGGCACTCAAGCGCTCGCGGGAGATTCTCGAGAAAGTCGGCCTTGGCCCGCGTTGGAAGGATAGGCCTAACAAATTATCCGGTGGCCAGCAGCAACGCGTGGCCATTGCGCGCGCGCTGGTGACCAATCCTCCGTTGCTGCTGGCCGACGAGCCCACTGGCAACCTTGACACGCGCACGAGCCTTGATGTGCTCGCGCTTCTCCAAGGCCTTAATCGCGAGCGCAACATCACGGTGGTCATGGTCACGCACGAACCCGACATTGCGGCATGTGCAAGCCGGGTCATCACCGTGCGTGACGGCCATATCGTGTCGGACGAACGCACCCCGGCCAAAGATGCGCGCTCGGCACTCCAAGGTCTGCAAGCCGAAGCCGTCTACGAGGTTCCGCCCAAACCGCCCATTCCGCCACTCGCCAGGCGCGTCCCGCTGCGCGCTTATGTGCATGCTGCAGGCTTTGGTTTTCTTGCGAGCGCTGTGGCGGGCGCTTACGGCACATGGGCCTTTGCGCCTGCAACTCCGTGGCTTTCGGCCATTGCCCGCGGCGCAGCTGAGGCTGTCGGGCTCGACAAATTCCTTATCAAGCGCGATTTGGGTCACGTTGCGCACCGCATTGAGGCTGTGCTCGGCGCGCAGGTCGTACCTACCCTCGTCGCGGCAGTTTCGGTGGTGATGACGCCCGAACGCTGGAAGACAGCGCTGGCCACCAGCTTGCTCTCTTGGGCTGTCCGTGCAGTGTGCATGTTGTTTCTATCGCGGCGCATTTCGCATGCGGCCATCATCGGAGCGGCGCACTCGTGATTGCAGTCTCCACGCGTCTGGCTTGGCTTGCGCTGGTGCGCGCGCCCGTGCGTGCGGCGCTCACGGTGCTTAGCGTGGTGGTTGGCGTGATGGCCATTGTCGCCGTGGTCTCCTTGTCGGACAGCGCGGGAGCCAGCATCAACTCCAAGCTCACGGCCATGGGCTCCAATCTCATCTATGTGTTCCCCAACAACTCTGTGGTCGCCCGCCCCAAAGGTGCCACCCATGGCCTCGAAGAATCCGACGCCGATGTGATCGCCCACGAGGCCTCGGCGGTTGCCGCGGTAGCGCCGTACTTGTCGTTGCGCGCACAAGTGATCGCGAGCGAAAAGAACTGCGCCACGAGCATCGCCGGCGTCACTCGCGACTACCTCACAGTACGAAATTTCGAGGTGGATCGCGGTGTGATGTGGAGCGAAGAGGAAAGCGCCACCTCTGCCAAAGTGGCGGTGATTGGTGAGCTGGTACGCGAGCAGCTTTTTGGAAGTGCAACCGGGCTTGGCGAGCAAATTCGCGTCAACGGCGTGCCTCTGACAGTGGTCGGCGTGCTCAAGCGCAAGGGCGCGAATGCCTTTGGCGACAACGACGACGATCGCGTGTTGGTGCCCGCCAAAACCTATCGCTCCAGAGTGGGCCATGTGCCACCAGGGCGCGTGAACTTTATCATGGTGAGCTCGGTCAGTGCAGATCGCACCGATCGCGCCATGGCGCAGATCAAAGCGATTCTGAGGCAGCGACATGGCCTCGGCGAAGACGACGCGGACGACTTCGACTTGCGGTCGATGAACGAAATTCAAGAGATGCAGAAAGGCGCGATGAGCGTGGCCTCGGCATTGCTCCTCGCCGTTGGCGCGGTGGCGATGCTTGTAGGCGGCGTGGGCGTGATGAACATCATGCTTGTGAGCGTGGCTGAGCGTACGCGCGAAATTGGCATTCGATTGTCGATTGGTGCGCGCCGCCGGGACGTGCTGGAACAATTTTTGGCCGAGGCCGTGTTGCTCACCTTTTGCGGCGGAGTTCTTGGCGCGCTCCTTGGAGCGGGTGCAATGGCCTTGGTACCGGCAAGCCTCGGGCTAGGCGGAGGCCTCTCTACCAAAGCCATGAGCTTGGGCGTGGCCACAAGCGTGATTGCGGGCGTGGTTTTTGGCTACTTGCCGGCTTCACGCGCCGCCAAGCTAGACCCTATCGTGGCCTTGCGAGACGAAGCATGAGAGACATCTTTCTGCACGCCTGGAACGCCATCATTCGCAATCCGCTGCGCGCTGGGCTCACGGTGCTCGGAGTGTCCATCGGCGTGATGGCGGTGGTGGTGGTCTCAAGCTTGGGCGACGGCGCCAAGGACAGCATCGCGGATCAAATCCGATCTGTGGGCTCGAACATGATCATCATCAATGGCCGCGCGCCTGCTACCGGCAAAGCCAAGTCTGCGGCTGGAAGCGGCCTGTCACTCACCGACGGCGACGTCGCCGCGATGGCCACCGAGCTTGCAAGTGTGGAGCGCGTGGCCCCCGTGCTGCGCTCGCAAGCCACCGCCACGCGCGCCGATCGCAACGTGTCGACCGCGGTATGGGGCACCAATGTGGATTTCTTCAAGGTGCGCAATTGGGACATCGCAAAGGGGGCCACATGGACCAGCGAAGACGAGCGCACCAAAGCTGCGGTTTGCTTGGTAGGCCAGACCGTCGTGCGCGAATTGTGGGATGGCGCAGACCCCACCGGGCAATCACTACGCGTCGGCAAACATGTATTCCGCGTGGTGGGAACGCTCGCCAAAAAGGGCGATTCGCAGGGCCGGGATCAGGACAATCTTGTCGTCACCTCGCTTGAATCTGCACGTGCACACTTGGGCTTAGGGACCACAGGCAAAGTACACGCAATTCTTTTGCAGGCGGTGGATGCCGAGCACGCGTTTCATGCTGAGCAAGCCGTGAAGCGGCTACTCGATGCGCGTCACCAAATTCTCGATCCCGATCTGCGCGACTTTGAAGTGCAGAATCTGAACTCCATTCAGGAGCAAATCGAAGGCGTGGTGGGCATCCTTACCGCAATGCTCTTGGGCGTTGCAGGAATCAGTCTTTTTGCTGGCGGAATAGGCGTCATGAACATCATGCTCGTCACCGTGGCCGAGCGCACGCGCGAGATCGGTGTGCGCATGGCCATTGGCGCACGCGCAGGCGACATGGCCAAACAGTTCTTGGTGGAATCAGTGGGGCTCACATTTGCAGGCGGCGTCGTCGGCGTGGTGGTGGGGATTGGCGTGTCGTATTTGGTGGGCGACCTCGCGCACATGAAGGTGGTGCCACATGCGCTGCCGGTGCTCGCGGCGCTTGCCATCAGCGCGGCGGTGGGACTGGTGTTTGGGGTGCTCCCGGCCCGACGTGCTGCTCAGCTTGAGCCCATGGTGGCGCTGAGGCGCGAATAGCCTATGGCGCGCGCAGTGCGACATGCCTCCGACGAGGCGATTGCGGAAGCCGCTTCTGCGTTGAAGCAGGGCGGCCTGGTCGCGTTCCCTACGGAGACCGTCTACGGATTGGGTGCACTCCACACCCATCATGATGCCGTCGCGCGCATCTTCCTGGCAAAGCAGCGGCCCTCCAATCACCCCTTGGTATTGCATGCAGACAGCACGGAGATGGCGCGCGCGCTTGTCGCCGTTTGGACCCCAGAGGCCCAAGCTTTGGCCGATGCTTTCTGGCCCGGGCCACTCACCATGGTGCTGCCGCGCGCATCTCAGGTCTCGCACGCTGTCACAGGCGGGCTCGACACCGCGGCCGTGCGCGTCCCGGCGTCAAGCGTCGCACTCGCGCTGATTCGCGCCGCAGGCGGCGCCATCGCGGCCCCTAGCGCCAACCCCTACCAAGGCATCTCTCCCACCACGGCCGATCATGTGCGCTCTGGCCTGGGTGATCGCGTCGACATGATCTTGGATGGCGGCCCGTGCGCGCGCGGTTTGGAATCCACCATTGTCGATGTGGCATCGCAAACGCTGCTTCGTCTTGGCCCCATCTCGGCCGTGCAGCTGCGCGCTTTTTTGCCTGCGCTGCGTGTGGCAGAGAGCTTTCGCAACGCGACCGACGACGGAGTGCATTTGTCTCCAGGCATGAGCGCCAAGCACTACGCTCCACGCGCGCGACTCCGCGTGATGAGCGTTGTTGCGATGTCGCGCGAGACCGCGAATGTACCCACTGATCACGCCATGTGGCTGACGCACAGCGTGGAACCGCCAGCCGGACACGGGCTGCGCTTGCCCGGGCACGCCGAAGAGTATGGCGCGCTTTTGTACGCCGCCCTTCACACATTGGACGCCTTAAATGCTCGCGAGATCTGGGTCGAGGAGATCCCAGAACACGACAGCTGGGACGCAATGCGCGATCGCCTCCAGCGCGCTGCGCACTGAAGGCTCAAGAAATCGGGGCGCCTCAAGTTGCCGTATTGGATTTCCCGTGTCTAAGCAGCGAAGCAATGAACAACACGCTCTTCGCCTCCGCCCTTGTCCTGCTCTCCAGCTCTGCATTCGCGCAGACGCCCGTTGCGACCACGGCGACGGCCCCCGCGGCCGCACCAGCGCCTGCGGCCGTACCAGCGCCTGCGGCAGTACCTGCACCGGCCCCAACGCTCGCAGCAAGCACCGCCCCCGCTGAGCGCACCGCCGCCCTCGGCGACAATGTCTACAAGCGTGACGGCTTCTACATCGGCTTTGGCGTCGGCGTGGGAAGTGGCACCGCCTCCAACGGAAACGCGAACTCCTTCCTGAGCTCGGGTGGCTATTTCGGAAACGGACGTGAGGCGAGCTTGGCCCTCAATCTGCGTTTGGGCGCCGCCATCACGCCTAAGCTTTTGCTCGGCGGAAACATTGGTGGTTGGAGCGCGTCCAAGGAATATGGCGGAACCACGCTGTCCTTCACCACGGTGCGTATTAGCCCGGAGGTCACCTTCTACCCACTGGCCGAACACGGTGGGATTGCCAGCGGTCTGTATGCACGCGGCGGCGCTGGCTTGGGTGGTTTGCAAGGCAAACTTGCCGCCCGCAATGGCTCAGGCGCATCCCTGACCGGCGAGATGTACCGCGGCGTGGCCGTGCACGCCGGCGTTGGCCTAGAGACCAAGCTAGGGACCAATTTCTTCCTCGGACTGGGACTCGATTACCACCAAGCTTGGCTCTCGAACGACCTCTCGACCAATCAGTTCGAAGGCCTCGCCACCTTCATGTGGTACTGAAAATTCACTGTCAGAAGTAGAATGACGATGTGGCCGCGAGGTCGAGCACCGTCGGTGATGCAAGAGCCTCCACGCCAACCGAGACGTTGGTGTGGAGTTTTGCTTTGGTGCTTCCTTTGGCGCTCCAGCCCCAGGGCTCCGCCGCAAAGGGGTAATAGTTGGGGCCACCCTCCAGCGAAAGCGCCCACCCCTTGAAGGGCAACGCACGTAAAATCACGACAGGATCGAGCCCGACGCGCACAGGCTGAGACCACATGCCGTTCAGGTTCGGGCCGACCAAAATGTCGGTACCCATGAGCAGTGCGATCGACGCGCGCGTGCCGCCAAAAGCCGTGCCTCCAGCCACACGAAAGCCGCCGGCCAATCCGTCTCGGCATGTGAGGTCCCGGACGCGCTCTGCGCCCAAACGCATGTCGAACGACATCTTGTGCTCGAAGCGATCGATGGGCGCAAGCGAGCGCACGTGCACAAACGTCGCTTCATCGACACGAAACCACGGAGCTTGTACAAGCGCTCGCGCGCGCACATGCCCGAACTCGATTTCGGAAAGCGCCGCATAGCCGCCCTGAGGGTCGGTGGCGTCGTGCGCCGCGAACCGATAACCAATGCGCGCGGAGGCGCCATCTTGGCCATCCCAACCCGTTGCAATCTGCACGCGTCGTGAGGGATGCGCGCTTTCAGGTCGGCTGTCTTCTTCGGGCTCGGGAGCAAAGTCTGGCGATGGCACAAGCATGCCGGCGCGGCGCACGAGCAACGCTTGCTTGAGTTTGGCGCCCGCTGACTCTCCTTCGCCTGGGAGGATGTCTTTGCCAAAACGCAAGTCGACCAAATCGGCGGCGGCATCGAGCACAGCGACTTGCCGCATCGGCAGCGAAATAGCAGACGGAAATGGGGATTGAGGATTCTCCGCGAGCTCGGCGACGAAGGAGGCTTCGTCGCCCGAGAGCCCCTTGAGACGCGCGCGAAACGTGGTCCGCGCGCTTGGCCGAAACGCCACGCGCTTGACAAGGCCGGGCGCCTCGCGCAAGAGCTTGATGGTGTCGGCCGGCAGCACTGGATTGTGCGTGTGCCGGATGAGATCTGCACTGGGCACCGCAGCCTCGATCACCCCGAGGATATGATACGAGCAATTCTCGGTGAGAAAGTAGTAGGCGATGTACGTCTGACCAAGCTCCCAGATGTGCGCCGACATGCGCAGCACTTGCTCGTCGGTCAGGTTGAGCTCGTACTCCCAAATGTCGCGCGACTCGAAGTCGTTGTACTCGCGCACTTTGTAAAAATAGGGGTACTTGGAAAAGCGCCCGGGGAAGAGGCCAAA
>JAYWGD010000208.1:0-6445 GCA_043778435.1 Myxococcales bacterium
CGTTGCTGGACTCAACGCAGTCGTCAGCACAACCCAAATGAGCGCGGTTGACTTGGGTGTCACAGGCCCACTCCGTGCCGGGGCCAAGATACGTACAAACAAGCCTTAGAGGCTTGTAGTCTGCATGAAACTTTCGACATCGGTCGCTGGAAACCGTTTGGAGGGACACGACCACTTCGGAGCAGTCTGCTATCGCGACGTACGCATCGATGAGTTGGGTGATGTCGTCTTCCAACGCGTCACGCGCTTGGCCGGCGGGGAGACCTTGCACCAGCGACTGGATGGCCTCGCCCGTTGCAACTCCTGACAGCGACCCAAGTACGGGCTCCGAATGCTGCTCGAGTAGCGTTTCAAGGCTTGTCGCGAGCTCGCGACGCCAAACACACACGTTGGCGTTGAGATTGAGAATCCGCCTTAATTCTAAACAAGAAGAGGCAAAAACCACGCTCGATCGAGACTCGCCGCGCTCTACAGGTTGTTGTACGACATCGCTCATCAGCAACTCATTAGCTCAAATCGTTATTAATACAAATATGTAATAACGATTTCGTCGCGACCTTTTTGGGCGAACCTGGAACATGCGCGTCGCTTTGTTCGTCAGGGCAAAAGGCAAACTCTGAAGCACACTCATCTTTTCACACGACGCTGACCCCACGTTTTGCGGCTCTCGTGGGTCGTCATTTGGACGCCTGCCAGGACACTTAGGTTCTTCGCTGACGGACCATTTCGCGTTAGGATGCGATTGTGTTTCAAAATGCACGCGCCTGCATCACTGCACTCTGCACTCTTGTCGTTTTTGGTGCATGGAATGGCCAGAACGTTGCGCATGCTGCCGGTGCCGCGACCACCAACGTGCCCACCATGGCGCTGGACCAAATCCACGCGGGCATGAAGGGCTATGGCCTCACCGTGATTCGGGGCACGCGACCTGAAAGGTTCGAGGTCGAGGTGGTGGGTGTACTCTCCAACTTTCACGGATTGCCCGGTCTTATTCTGGTCAAGGTCTCTCACCCTCGGCTCGACATCACCAAAAATGTCAAAGGCATGAGCGGCAGCCCCATTTACTTGGAGGGCAAACTCGCCGGCGCGTACGCGTACAGCCCTGCATCGTTTCAGGTGGAGCCCATTGCGGGCGTCACCCCCATCGCGCCCATGCTTAGCGAACTGCATCGACCCATTGCGCCCGGATTTTGGCCACTGCAGCCACACGTTGCAGCAGGTGGCAATGCAGAATCGACTGCCGCTTGGTCCATGCAGAGTGCAGCCATGAAGCAAGCCGCCTTGCACGTGGCGCCGGAAGGCTTTGCCCCGGCAGGCACCGCCATGGGCGCAGCAGGCTTGTCGCCGCGCAGCTTGGCGTATGCCAACGAGGTTTTGCGCGCGGGCGGCTACGAATCACTGGCAGACGGAGGCTTCGCAAGCGCGCCCGGCGCGGAGACTCTGCGTAATGATGCCCCAATGCATTTTGAGAACGGCAGCGCGATTGGTGTCAGCTACGTGCGCGGCGATATTTCTATGTCAGGCATTGGCACCGTCACCCATGTTGAAGGCAACAAGCTTTGCGCTTTTGGCCATCCGATGATGAGCGCAGGCGCCACCGCATTCCCCACCGGCATTGCCAACATCGAGTGGATTTACGCGAGCGCACAACACTCCTTCAAGATGGGCAGCATCGTGAGACCTTTGGGCGCTCTGGTGCAAGATCGCTTGAGCGCCATCGTTGTGGATGAGGCGGCTGTGGCCCCCGAGTTCCCCATGCAAGTAGATATTGTGGGAGCCCTCGGCGCGCCAAAAACAAAATGGAACATGAGCGTGACCGAAGACAGTTTTATGGCGCCGATGATCGCCGCTACGGCACTAGGCAATGCACTCGAGGCCACCGTGACCGAGCGCCGCGATGTGTCTTGGAAGCTGCACGCCTGGGTGAAGCTGGAGAAGTATGGCGAAGTCCAGCTTGAGGATGTGGGGATCTCCTCGGGCGGCCTACCTGAGGGCGGCGCATGGGCCTCGTCCAAAATGGTGAAGCTCGTGGGCGAAGCCCTAAACAATCCGTGGGAGCATCTGCGCATTCAAAATGTGCGCGCGGAGTTCACGGTGGCCTATGTGGACGACGTGATGCGCGTACGCGATGTAGAGGCCTTAGACACGGTCGTCGAGCCTGGTACCCCGGTGCGACTTCGCGTTCATTACGAGCAAAAATACACACAAAACAGGCGCACGCAAGACATCGTTGTGAACGCCCCATCGGATGTGGCCGACAAAGATGTCGAGTTCGAAATTGTGCCCGGGTACACCGTCAAGCCCGACAGCGACGAGCCCGAGAGCATGCGTGATGTGATTGCCGTGCTCGCAGCGCAGGAGGCGCCAGCGCGCAGCGTGGTGGTACAGCGTGCGCAGACAGGAAGTGGTGTGCTGCACCATGGCCACAAGACCGGCGTGCTCCCCGCGTTTGCACTGGATGCATTGAAGACCGAGCGCCATGCCGACGCGCCCGGCACCTACACTGTGATGCAACGCCGCGCCTTTCCTACCGATCGCTACGTCGTCGGCCGCGGCAAAGTCTCTGTGCGTGTGAGAGCCAAGAAACCATGAAATCTACACCTATCACGCTCGCTCTTTGGTTGTTCTCATCGCTCGCCATTGCGGGCGGGACGCGCACGCTCAGCGTGGGGGCTGAGAAGTTCAAAGAAGGCGATTTTGACGGCACCAGCTTGGATGCCACGGGCACGCTGAGGGCCGGCTGGGCTTACGGCAGTGTTGCAGTCAATGGCCCCCAAGGTGTATTTTGCACACATCGCTTGCCCGATGGTTCTTTGCTGCTCGGCACCAGTCCGGATGGCAAGGTCTACCGTGTGCAAGGCAAAGAAGTTTCGTTCTATGCCGAAACGGGCGAGCTTGCGGCGACGGCTTTTGCCGCCGACGACGCCGGCAATGTGTATGTTGCAACATTGCCCGGAGGCAAGATCTTGCGCCTCGGCAAAAGCGGAGCAAAGCCCGAAGTGGTGGCCACGCTCAAAGACATGCCCAATGTGTTTGCACTTCTGTGGTCCAAAGGCGCACTCGTCGCAGGTGGCGGGTCGCCCGCAAAAGTAATAAGAATCACACCTGCGGGGGCCGTGAGCCTCCTTGCCACCATCGAGGATCAAAGCGTGGTGAGCCTTGCTCAAAACGCTGGCGGCACGCTGTTTGCGGGCACGTCGAGCAAAGGGCGCTTGGTCGAGATCTTGGGCAATGGCAAGGCGCGTGTGTTGCAAGACTTTGCCGAGGGCGAGCTTAAGGACCTCGTGATGGAGCCGGACGGAAGCATCCTTGTTTCTGCAAACGACTACGGCTCGTCGTCCTCGTCGTCGCTCTCCTCACTTGCCGATTTGGTCACCGAGACCAGCGCCGTGAAAAAGGCTCTGACCAGCAAGCGCCTGGGCAAGGGTGCACTCTACAAGGTATGGCCCGGAGGCCGCACCGAAAAGGTAATGGCGCACAGTGACACCACCTACGTGTCGCTCAGCGCCCAGGGCGACGGTCGCTACTGCGTGGGCACCGGGGTTGATGGTCGCGTGTATTGTGCAAACACAGACCACGCCGTGACCCTGATCGCCGACAGCGCCGAGCGACAAGTGTCGGGTCTTGCGTTCAAAGCCGGAGTCGGAGCCTTTGTCAGCTCCGACCCTGTGGTGGTGCACCCCTTCTTGAGCAAGGCCGAGGAGTCGCCAAGTTGGGCAAGCCGCGTGCTCGATGCGGGCGGTTTTGCCCAGTTTGGCCGCTTGTCCCGCGAGGCAAGCGGCGTGGTGTTTGAGACGCGCAGCGGCAACAGCGATGCCCCCGATGAAGGCTGGTCTGCTTGGGAAAAGACAGCTTCCGGTGACCGCATTGCGAGTCCGCCAGGCCGCTACCTGCAGGTGCGTGGCAAGTGGATTCAAGACAGCGGGAGCGCACGCGAGTTGCGTGTGTATTACACATTGCCCAATGGCCGCGCGGTCGTCACGCAAGTGCTGGCAAGCATCAAGAGCTCCGACAGCAAAGGAGAGTCGGCGCCCACACACAATACCTCGGCGAAGATCTCGTGGAAGGTGGACAACGACGACGGCGATACCGTGCGATACCGCGTCAGCACCAAACGTGAAGACTACAAGACGTGGACGCCACTGCTCCGCGGTGAGGAGTGGAGCACCAAGAGTGACGCCGAATGGGATACCGCCTTGGTGCCCGACGGCCGTTACCGTGCGCGCGTAGAAGCCAGTGATGCTGCGGTGAATGCGGCGGGCACGGCGCTCACGCACGAAGCGGTGTCAGAGGTATTTGTGGTCGACAACACGGCACCCGTGATCTCGGTGTTGTCAGTCGCAGGATCCAAGGTGGATGTGACTGCAAGCGATGCGCTGAGCTTGCTCGTTCGCGCCGAAGTGTTGGTCGACGGACGCTCCGAGACGGCGCTGCCGCTGGAGCCCGTAGATGGCATGTGGGACAGCGGCGCGGAGAGCATGCACATCGACTTTGCAGCTCTGGCGCTTTCACCGGGTGAACACGGCATCACGGTGCGTGTGTGGGATGCCGCCGGCAATGTCACAGTGCGGAGCGCTGTCGCACGCAAGTGAACTCATGGCGGGGCTTCGTGTCGCGCACGCTTGGGGCGGCCGGTGTGGTCCTTGCGTGCGCCGGATTGCCCGGAGATCACGCGCGGCATGCATCTGCAAATCATGTGCAGTCCGCAAGCAGTGTAGAGCGCGCGTCGCTCAGCGTGACGCTCAGCAACGCGGACGGAGCGCGCGCGCGCTTGTATGTGTCGGCGCCCGAAGGCACGCATCTAGAGGCTGAGCGCGCGGTTCGCGAAGGCGTGACCACGTTCGAAGATGCGCCGGTGGGGCGCGCATGGCTTGTGATCGATGCCCCGGGCAAGGCGCGTCATACCCAGGAAATCGTCTTGGATCCGGGGCCCAATACCGCCAACGTTTCCGTACTCGCGGGTCGCGCATTGGATGTTCTTGTGGTTGAAGAATCTGGCGCGCCAGCACGCGGCGCATGGGTGCAGAGTGCATCCGATGGCGCCATGCCTGTGCGTGCTCGAACAGACGAAACGGGGCATGCGCATCTCGAGGGCCTGCTCCTCCAAATGACGCATGTAGAAGCCAGCATCGCCGGAGTGGCCGAGGGGGATGCATGGGCCGCGCCCGGTGCGAACGAGCTGCGCTTGCATGTGCGAGCGATGGGGCGTGTGCGGGTGCGCGTCACGGCCGCCGATGGCACGCCTGCACCGGGCGCTTCGGTGGATGTGGTGGGCACGAGGCTTTGGCCCATGCGAACTACGCTCACGCAAAAAGAGGGTCGCGTGGATGTGCGCGGATTGCGAGCGGGCATGTTTTGGGTGCGCGCGCATCTGGGCGCTTCGATTTCTGCAGTGGTGTCTGTCGATCTCAAAGCGGGAGACGAGCCTGAGCTCAATCTGGCCATGATCGCAGGCACCCTGATAGATGTAGCGTGCACCGATGAGCAAGGAGCGGCCGTACGCGATGCGGCCCTCACCCTGACACCAGAGGGGCTAAGCCTCTTCCCCGAAGAGGCGCATACGGATGCGCGTGGCGCTGCGCGAATGGGTCCATTTTTACCCGGAAATATCTCAATTTCGGCCAATACAGGCGGTTATGTGCCCGCCATGATGAGTATGCAAGTCGAGCCGGCAATGGCGCAAAAGCGTGTGCGCGTGGTGATGCAGCGTGGCGGTCGCGTGAGGGTGGTGGTGCAAGACAGCGCACACCGAGGAATTGCGGGCGCGCGTATAGAACTGGTGGGCCGAAACGAACAAGGTGTACCCTACACGCGTGGCTCCGAGCGGACCGTATTTCAGGGAGCACTCTTCGAGCGTCAGGCGCGCCCCGCCTCGTTCTTCCCCGTTGGAGACTTGGGCGTGGTGCCGGGACCGGTACCTGCCATCACGCAGTCTTTGCAAACGATCGACCGTGTCGCAAACGCGGGGTCCTCTCTCTCTGCCATCACCGATCGCGAAGGCGTGTTGATGCTGGATGCGGTTCCTGTGGGCGAGGTTCGCGCACGCGTGTTTCATCCAGACTATTCCGAGGGGATGAGTGCGCCGCAACAGGTGGCAGCCCGAGGCACCGCCGCATTGTGGGTAGAGCTGCACCGTGGTGGCACCGTGCAAGGCCGATTGGTCGATGCCGCAGGCCGTGCCGCGCCGGGCTACGAGATCCGCTTGGTTGGCGAAGGGATGCAGAGCCGCACGAGTGATGAAGCCGGGCAATTTGAATTTCGCAATGTCTCGGCGCGCGCCGTGTTCACGGTGCAAGATCCGGCGGAGCCAACGCATGGTTTGCTTCGAAGCGAAGTCGATGTTCCCGAGGGAAAATCCACGTCCATCGTGTTGACGTTGCCCGAGCAAGGCGCCCCGCTGCACGTTCGTGTGCTCGACATGTCAGGTCGCCCGATCGCAATGGCT
>JAYWGD010000209.1:0-2306 GCA_043778435.1 Myxococcales bacterium
AATCGCGCCTTCGCCATCTACGCCCAACAACTGATGGGCCGCACGGTTCCAAAGCGTCACAATCGCATTTTCGTCGCAGGCGACAATGGCGTCGGTCGCAACATCCACCACACGCTGCAAATAGGCTTCCGCATGGCGCAAAGGTTCGAGCAGTTCTGCAGGCGGTTGTAAGGGCGACTTAGGCATCAGTCTGTCGCCACAGCATATCGCTCCGCTCGCAAAAATGCGAGCCGAAGAGCCGCACTCGACTTGGCGTAAATCGAGGCATCGAAGCCTACATATGCGATGGCAGCATTGCTTGCCGGACCTTGTCAGAGCGTGGTAGCGCGTGGGCCAACATGGGACTCTCAATCGGCATCGTTGGCCTGCCCAACGTGGGCAAATCCACTCTCTTCAATTCCTTGTCGTCGGCCAAAGCCGAAGCCGCCAACTACCCGTTCTGCACCATCGAGCCCAATGTGGGCGTAGTGACGGTGCCCGATGATCGGATTGCCGCGCTCGATGCCATCATCCACGCCGATCGCGTGGTCCCCACCACGATCAACTTTGTGGACATTGCGGGCCTCGTCCGCGGCGCTTCCAAAGGGGAAGGTCTTGGCAACCAGTTCTTGAGCCATATCCGCGAGGTGGATGCCATCGTTCAGGTCGCACGCTGTTTCGAAGATCCCAACATCATTCACGTCGAGAATCGTATCGATCCGGTCAACGACATTTTGACGGTGACCACCGAGCTTTGTCTCAAAGACATGGAATCCGTGCAGAAACGCGCAGACCGAGCCCGCAAAATGGCCAAAGCAAACAGCGTTGTCGAAAAGCTCGCGGCCGACATCTGCGAAGGGCTGATTGCTCACTTGGATCAAGGTCATCCTGCGCGCACGTTCACGTTGCCCGAGCACACCGAATCCGACGGCATTCTCCACGAGATGCATCTGCTCACCGCAAAGCCTGCATTCTACATTGGAAACGTGGACGAGGGCTCACTCGCAAACCTTGCATCCAACGCACACTTTCAAGCGCTAAAGGCGCATGCGGATGCAGAGGGCGCGCCCATTGTCGCCGTGTGCGCCGCATTGGAAGAGCAGATCGCTCAACTCGATCCCGCCGATCGTCCAGACTTCTTGGAAGCTGCTGGCCTTAAGGAAGCAGGCCTCAATGCGGTGATACGTGCAGGATACAAGCTACTAAAGCTGCAAACCTACTTCACTGCAGGCAAAACCGAAGTCCGAGCTTGGCCCGTTCCCGTGGGAGCGCGCGCACCCCAAGCTGCAGGAGTCATCCACACCGACTTCGAAAAAGGCTTCATCAAAGCCGAGGTCATCTGGTGGGAAGACTTCGTCAACTTGGGCGGCGAAGCGAAGTGCAAAGAGGCCGGAAAGCTCGCCATCGAAGGCAAAGAGTATGTGATGCGCGATGGCGATGTCGTGCACTTCCGCTTCAACGTGTAGCGCGCTCTACACCAAACGGTTGAGCTCTCGCTGCATCGCGTAAACCCCATAAAAAGGGATCAACGCCACGATGCCCAAGTCCACTGCGGGGGTCACAGCGAGGCTTGCTTGGGCTTCAGCGATCTGGCGACCGGCATCCGCTCCACGCCAAATCCATGAGTAGATTCCCAAGGTGGCGAGCGATAGGAGCACAAGCTTGATGGCGTTGGGCTCGTCGCGTTTGCGCGCGCTTGCAAGCTGCTGCGCCACCGAGTTTAGCCAGTAAAGGTAGAATACACCAAACGTGACAGCCCCCAAAATGACCACAAGCCAGGGCGAGCGCGCGACCGAGACTCCTGCGGGCGTGGCCGCAGAACCCGGGTAGCCAAGTGGCGCACGATTGGCGTTGATCATGGCGGCGGTGGGCACCACAAGCCCCATTGTTCCGCCGATACGTTTGGACGATGGTGCTGCAACCTCCGCGGGCGCGGAAGCGGCCGCGCGAGCACTCGCGCCTACGGCCGGCGTGACGAATGAAGCCATCCCGAGCATGGTACCCTTGACCGCACGCAAAGGCGCGGCAGCGGCGACCAAAGGCGCGGCCACACGCTCGGCAATAGGTTCGAAAGGTTGCGCCATGGCAGCCTGAGCAGCTTCAAACATTGTGGGGTCGAAGGTCGTCACATCCGGCAATGCCTCGGTGGATACCGCCGCCGGAGGAGCCGAGCTTATGCCCGCCTGTGGCGCGACCCCCACCATGGTGCTTGGGCGCGCGCTCAGCGCACGGCCACACTTGCTGCATGCAACAGACTCGGAAGAATTGGACGATCCACAAGTTGCACAGTACACGTTTGCCTCCAGGAGCCAAAATGGTACCCGGAA
>JAYWGD010000210.1:0-2305 GCA_043778435.1 Myxococcales bacterium
GCGGGCGGTGCGGGTGGCGCACTAGGGGCACTTGCAGGCCTTGCCAGTGGCGCGGCGGATGGTGGCATCCCGAACATCAGCGGCATTCTCGGCGGAGGCGACCCCTCGGGCGCAGGTGGCGGAATCGTTGAGATGGTGATGGGCATGGTGTACCCCCGCCTGAAGCCTGTGCTCGAGAATGCCATTCGCAAAGTCACAGTGAAGGTGGAGTGGCAAGAAGGGCAAAAGGCTAAGAGCTTTGAGCTCGTGCAGTACGTGACGGATGTACGCGGCACCGGCTTTGCGCCGGGCTCCGATGGCGATGGTGGCACGTCGCCATCCTTCAATGGTCGGGACGGTGGAATATGACTGCGCAGCGCCGCGGTATGCAGAGTGCACGGGCGATGACGCTGATTGAGGTCATGATCGCTGTGGCCATCATGGGGATGTTGGGGCTCATGAGCTACGGCGCCATTCGCAGTTTGTCGCTTGGCCGAAAGGCGGAGATGGTGCGTGCCGATCGCATCCGGCAGGGGCGCGAGGCCTTGTCGCGTATCACGCGGGAGCTGCAGAGCGCTTACCTCACCGGGCATTATCCACCAGCGATTTCGCAGGCTACACGCAAAACGGCCTTCATTGGTGAGGCGGGCTCCAAGTTTGCGCGCTTGGACTTTGCAGCCTTCGCCCATCGGCGTGTGGAGAGTGGCGTGCCAGAATCGGATCAGGCGGAGCTGGGCTACTTCGGCGCAGACAACCCAGATGCGCCGGGCAAGACGGACTTGATGCGCCGCGAGCAGTCTCCCATCGACATGGAACCCACGCGCGGTGGCAACGTGGACGTGCTGGCGGAGGACATCGAGGAGCTGCAGTTCAAGTACTTCGATGGCATTGCGCAAAAGTGGGTCGACCGATGGGACTCCGCGGACACCAATGGAGCGCCCAATCGCTTGCCTGTGTACGTGCATGTGCTGATTCGGATGGCGGCAGAGCCCAATGGCAAGCCAGTGGAGCTGGAGACCAAGGTGGTCATTCCGTTGCAGCGTCAGCTTATGTTTGGTGTGGTGCCGCCATGAGAAATAAAATGCATTCTGCACTTAAAAATGCGCGCCGCCGCGGCGTAGCATTGCTGCTGGCGATGGGCGCGGTGGTGATTCTTATGGTGATGCTCACCGAGTTTCAGGATCAAACCAGCGCCGAGCTTGCGGCAGCCGTAGCGAATCGTGATGCAGTGCAAGCCGAGTACATCGCCAAGAGCGGAATCAATTTGTCGCGCTTGCTCGTGGCCTCCGAGCCCACGGTGCGTGCAGCTGTATCGCCCATTTTTATGATGCTTGGCCGCACGCCGCCGCAGCTGCCAGTATGGGAATACTCTGACCGCTTGCTCGGCGCGTTCAACGGCGGCGACGACCAAGAAAGCTTTCAATCCACCTTTCATGTGTCGCCTGGCGCGGGCAAAAATCTCGGCCTCAAGGACGGAAAATTCGAAGTCACATCGGTGGACGAAGACGCCAAGCTCAATGTGAACTTGGGCGCTGGCAACGACTTGTCGCACTTACGTTTTGCGCGCCAGATGATGGGCTTGATGGCGCCCACCCAGTTTAATTCCTTGTTTGATACTCGGGACGAGCTTGGCAACACGCATGATCGTTTGACGATCTGCCAAGCCTTCTTGGATTGGGCGGATCAGGATGAGAGCGCGTTCAACTGTGACCTGTCCTCCACCGCGGCCAACGGCGGCGCCGAGGATGGCTTCTACCAAACGCTTCCCAAGCGCTATGTACGCAAGAATGCGGCCTTCGATTCGCTCGAGGAAATGCGTGTGGTACGAGGTGTGAACGACACGTTTTGGGGCACCCTTGTAGACCCAAAACCCGACGATCCAAAGGCGCGCGTGATGACGGTGTGGGGCCAAGGCAAGGTGAACGTGAACAGTGCCAACGCCCAAACCTTGCTCGCACTCGTATGCGGCGGTGCGCCCGACGCAGAGGTGTGCAAAGATCCGTTGCAGACTGCATCTTTTTTGGCGGCCGTGGGCTTGGCGCGCGGGATGAGCATGGGCGCCCCTGTGTTCGGCAAGCCGCGCGACTTTATCGACATGCTCACGGGCAAGGGACCGATGGCCGCCATGCTGACCACGTTGGGGCTGAAGCCAGTAAAATTTCAGTCGGAAGGCGAGTTCGCCAAAACCATCGCGACGGAGAGCAAGTTGTTCTCCATCTATTCCGTGGGCATCAAAAAGGGCGCCAAGCGTGAGACCCGTGTGCGGGTTCATGCGGTGGTGGATTTTCGTCCGTACGCGCCGTCGGTGTCGTATGGTTCTGGGCAT
>JAYWGD010000211.1:0-2296 GCA_043778435.1 Myxococcales bacterium
CTCGCGTGAGTGGGAAGGGGAAGTTTGCCGTCGCGTGGCAGGGCGACGCACTCAAGGGCAAAAGCTCACTGCGGGTTGCACCCGGAGGCGTGAAGGCTCCCCTGCTCGAGTACTATGTAGAGGCCGATGACGCCGGAGGCCTGGCACTTGCCTCGTGCGGAGATGCAACGCAGCCATTTCGCGTGGCCGTCCCTGAGTCCAAGTCTGGATCGTGGGTGCCGTGGGCCGTGGGAGGCGTGGTTGGCGCTGGCCTGCTCGTTGGCGGCTTGGCGCTTGCGGGCGTATTCAAGTCTAGCCCCTCCGCACCACCAGAACCACCACCCGTCCCCCCTACTCGCGTGCGTATTGTGATCGGAGAAGCCCCTTGACCAGCCAGACAACGAAGCCTCGCTTTCCCTTTGTTTGGCTTGATGTGCCGCCCGACGATGTGGAGCTCGCAACGAGTGAGCTCTTTGATGCAGGCGCACAGGGCGTCGAAGAGCGCGATGCCACAACGCTTGTCAAAGGACGCGTTGAGGGCTTGGTCACCTTGGTCGCCAACTTTGTCGACGACGAAGATGCCAATGCCGCTTTGGCGACACTCCAGGAGTTTGAGTTCGGCACGCACGCCGCGGTCGAGCACATCGAAGGCGACGCGTGGCGAGACGCTTGGAAGGAGCACTTCAAGCCTTTTGCAATCGCACCAGGCTTGGTAATTCGGCCACCATGGGAGACCTATGACGCGCAGCCAGGCGAGCGCGTTTTGGAGCTCGAGCCAGGTCGCGCCTTTGGCACTGGGCTGCACGAGACCACCTCCCTTGTGGCGCAAGGCTTGGTGAGACACGCGGAAGCACTTCGTGGTGCAGATGTGTTGGATGTGGGCACCGGAAGCGGCATTCTCTCTCTGGTGGCGTTGTCATTGGGCGCTGCGCACGCACGTGCCATCGACAACGACGCCGATGTCGTAGGTGTGGTGCTCGAGAACGCCGAACGCAACGGCATGTCCGCTCAAGTAGAGACCGACACCACCGACATTTCGGATGTAAAGCGCAACTATCCGATTGTGCTCGCCAACATCGAAGCCGGCGTATTGATTCCGATGGCGCCGGCACTTCGCGCAGCCGTGTCGCCAGGCGGCATTCTGTTTCTGTCAGGTATTTTGGCCCCGCAACGCGAGTCCATCCTTGCGGCCTACGAGGGCATGGCGTTGATAGAGAGTCCTGAAAAGGGCGAGTGGATCTCCGTCGTGCTTCGTCAACCGTGATGAATCTGCCTTGAGCTCTGTGCCACGCGTGGCGATCCCAGGGTTCGCTGCGCTCGTCGATGCAGATCACGTTTTGTCGCTGCCGAGTTCGGTGGCCCACAAGCTTCTGCATGTACTTCGCATGCAAGTAGGACAAGGCTTTGTCATGTTTGACCCTCAAACAAGCATGCAGGCAAGCGCCACGCTTTGCGCGCTCTCACCGCCGGCGGCGAACGTGGGCGCGGCCACGGAGGGCGTCCGAGCGCGCATAGACATTCGAATCATCCAAGGCCTCGCAAAAGGCGACAAGAACGAGTGTATCCTGCAAGATGCCACCGAGCTGGGTGCAAGCTGCGTGCACTTTGCAGAGATGCATCGAAGCGTGGCGCGCGTACCCAAAGACAAGCGGAACGCGAGGCTTGCACGCTGGAATGCCATTGCAGAATCGGCAGCGGGCCAGTGCGGCCGTAGCGATGTGCCGCGCGTGCTCGGGCCAAGCACGCTCGCAGATGCGCTCGCGGAGCATCAGGATGCGCGCGTGTTGGTGCTTTATGAGCGCGGCGGCAGACCATGGGGCGACGTTCTTCGAGAGACCTTCCTGACGGCAATGCCCGTGGTTTTGGTGGTGGGGCCTGAGGGAGGCCTTGCCGAAGAAGATCTTGCCGTTCTCGAGCGTGCAGGATGCACCTACTGCACCTTGGGGCCCTACGTGCTGCGCACCGAAACTGTGGCCGCGGCAGCTTTGGGTGGTGCGCTGCTGCTCGCGGAGGATTCGCTCATTCGTCGTCGCGTGGATGCCGGTTAGAGCGGCGCATACGTTGATACGTTGACCGACGAGCCGAGTGGTGTCACGCTCCGCCCTGTGACTTTCCACATCGAGGTCGCCGGCGAAACCAACGTCGGCAGGAAACGCCAACACAACGAAGACAACTTCTCCATCGTGGAAGAAGCGGGCTTGTACATCGTTGCGGATGGCATGGGTGGGCATGCGTCGGGGGAGGTCGCCAGCAAGATGGCGGTCGACTCGATTCGCGAGTTCTTCGAGGCCACCGCAAAGGACCCCGATCGCACTTG
>JAYWGD010000212.1:0-2289 GCA_043778435.1 Myxococcales bacterium
GTGCACCGAGATTACCAATCGAGAAACCTCATGGTCGCGGGCGATGTGCACACGCCAGATCTCGTATGGATCGATTTTCAGGATGCACTGATCGGTCCGCGCGTCTACGATTTGGTCGCGCTGCTCGGCGACTCGTACCAAAGTTTTGACGCTGACTTTGTGAGCGCGCGCGTGCATGAGTTTGCCGATGCGATTGGTGCTCCAGTTGATCAAATTCGCTATGAGTTTGATGTGGTGACGGTGCAGCGAAAACTCAAGGATGCGGGTCGTTTCGTGTTTATCGATCGCGAAAAGGGCAACTCCGGGTTTTTGCCCTATGTGGAGCCCACCATTGACAAAGTATTCGCGGCCCTCAGGGCACTTCACTGCGACCCGTTGTTCGACGAACTTCACGCGCTGCTCAGCGCTTCTCTGGTACAGCCACGCGCATGAATCAGGCGCCGCCCAACTCTGTGTTTCCAGCATCCGGTGCCGCCTCTGCCGTCGGCACAACACTGCGTGAGCATGTGCTTGCAGGCATGAATGCCGCACCGGGCGCGACGGGTGAGTTTACGTCTTTGCTCAACCATATTTCTCTGGCCACACGCATCATCGCAGCGCGCGTGCGCTCGGCCGGTTTGTCCGATATTTTGGGCTACACGGGAGACACCAATGTGCAGGGCGAGGCTGTGCAAAAGCTGGATGAATACGCCAACGATGTGCTTCTCAACGTGCTTCACCGAAGCGGTCACTGCGGGGTCATTGCGAGCGAGGAGCTCGAGGACGCGTTCGTCGCCGATCACGCCGGCAAGTATGTCGCACTCTTTGATCCGCTGGACGGCTCGTCCAACATCGACGTCAACGGCACCATCGGCACCATCTTCTCCATTCTGCGACGAACAGCCCCGGACGCGCCCCCCTCGATCGATGACTGTTTGGTGCCTGGGCACCAAATTGCAGGCGCGGGCTATGTGCTCTTTGGGCCATCGTGTGTATTCGTGCTTTCCACCGGACAGGGCGTACACGCCTTTACGCTCGACCCGACGGTGGGCGAATTCTTCTTGTCGAATGCCGACATCCACTGCCCCACAAAGGGCAATCTGTATTCGATCAACGAGGGAAATGCCTCGCGATGGTCGCCCGAAGTGCGCGCATGGAATGAGTGGATCAAGAGCGAAGACAAGGCAAGCAGCCGCCCCTACGGCCACCGCTATGCGGGCTCACTCGTGGGCGACGCGCATCGCACATTGCTCAAAGGCGGCATCTTTGCCTACCCCGTTGACGCGAAGAGCCCCAAGGGCAAGCTGCGATTGCTCTACGAGGCAAACCCGATGGCCTACCTGTTCGAACAAGCTGGCGGCTCGGCCACAACCGGCGTCGATCGTATTTTAGACATCGTCCCTCGCGCCATTCACGAGCGCTGCGCCTTGGTATTGGGCTCGCGCGACGACGTTGCAGATTACATGCGATTTATGCGCAGCGACGCGCGCTAACGCGGCGACCGAGCAGAACCAGCAAGAGTGCGATGCCTGCGCTCCACACAGAACCTGAAGTGCCAGCCGACACCGAGCACCCACCATCGCTGGTGGCATCGCTGCTGCTGCAGCCAGGAATGTTGTCGCTCACGCGCACCGTTGCAAGCGTGCCTACGCCGAACAGCTTGAGCGCGCCCTCGCGGCTTTGCACACCTGCCGCATGAGGGCATGCATAGTTGCGATCTGCATTGAGCTGTGGCCCTTCGTTGGTGCGGTTCACATAGAGCGAAAGAGGCGTTCGGTCTTGGCTGGCATAGAGCGTCGAGTAGGTGGGTGCACCAAACGCAAGGCCTAACCATGGCAGGAAATCGGCATCAAGCTTTACGGTGCCACTCGCGGCGTGCCGGGCCACAGGATTGTCGGGACCACAAGAGTTGATGATGTCCGATTTCGGATAGAATTTGACCTGCTCCGTTGGCATCTGAATCACGCCGCCCTTCATCACAGGCAAGGGCGCCGCGGCCTCAACTTTGATCGATGCGATCTTGTTCATCGCGGTGAGATTCCCAAGCGCCTCAAGTTGGTAGTCGCCAGCGATTAGCCCCGACACAGGAATCACATAATAGGCTTGTGTGCCCACCGTCTCGACCGCAGGCAACGCAGCCGCGGCTTCAGAGGGCCTCTTCCAGAGAACACGCGACGGCGTTTGCTCCGTCCGCACCGCGCCATTGAGAGGCCCTACCAACAAGAGCCCACTGGCGACCGTTGTCACCCCAAGCGCAGGAGCGTTGGCAGGCAACGCACCCGAGCCCCAACCACCAGGAAAGGTCGCCGA
>JAYWGD010000213.1:0-2283 GCA_043778435.1 Myxococcales bacterium
CCGCGTGTTCCTACCGCGGGTATGCCCGCGTTGCCGCAAGCTCCCGGTCGCGCACCTCCTGTGATGCCACGCGTTCCCACCATGACGGGCGCCGCCTTCACGCCACCAAACTTGCCAGGCGCAGTGCCCGCCGCCCCTCCGTTGATGCCGATCCCGCCCCAGGCCGGTCTGTTTCCGGGTGGTGTGCAGTCCCAAACACTGGCGGGTGCCGGTGTTGCATTGGGAACACTTTCGGTACTCTTTAATGGAGAGCGGCATCCCGTGAACACCGAGCGCTTCATCATTGGGCGCGGCAAACAGGTAAGTGATCTCACCGTGAAAGACCCAAACGTCTCGCGTCAACACGCGATGATCGAATACCAAGCGGGTGCATACTACATCGTTGATATGGGTTCCACCAATGGCGTGGAGTTTCAAGGGCAGAAGGTCACACGCAAGCAACTCGTCGAAGGCGACGTTTGCAAGATCTGTGACTATGAATTCCGCTTCACCTTTCGCTGACAAATCGCAAGAGGCATCCGCGTCGCGTCGGTTGCTCTGAAGCTTGCGTACCAAAGCGTACGCGGCGCTTCAGTGCGCCCTAGCGAGCGCGGCGCCTCTTGCGATTTGCCCAGATCTGGGGTTGGGCTCGGGCTCGCTTGCGGCTTTGCTTGCGGCTTTGCCGCTTGCGATGTGTGTGTAGTGCATTCAGATTCGCTTGCGGCTGTGCTTGCGGCTTTGCCGCTTGCGATGTGTGCGTAGTGCATTCAGATTCGCTTGCGGCTTTGCTTGCGGCTTTGCCGCTTGCGATGTGTGCGTAGTGCATTCAGTTTTGCTTGCGGCTTTGCTTGCGGCTTTGCCGCTTGCGAATTTGATTGTGTTGAACTTGCCCATTTTTCTTCCTGAGCCGACGACGGAGGACACCCCTGATTTGTTGGTGTTGCTCTCGCCTTTTCGATTGGGTGATTTTGGGGTCATGAAAAGATTGCGTGATTGGTCGCTTGCATGCAGGATCAGACGCCGCATTTGCTTGGTGCTCTGGCATGGGGCCAGCGTGCCATTGCAGTGCTTGCAAGGAACCAACACTATGAAGATGACCAGCTTTTTCGCACTCGCAGCTTTCAGCACCTTTGCGCTCTCCGCTTCTGCAGGCGACCCTGCAGCCAAGCTCGGTGGCGCCACCAAGTACGGCACCGCGGGTTGCGGTTTGGGCTCCATTCTTCTCGGCGACAAGAAGGGCATCGTGCAGATCTTTGCGGCGACCACCAACGGCCTCTCTGCCTCGCAGACCTTCGGCATCACGTCCGGCACCAGCAATTGCGACGACGGCGGCACCAATATCCAGACCGCCAAGGGCTTTGTCGAAGCCAACCGCGAAGCCCTGGCGAAGGACATCGCACGTGGCAACGGCGAAAGCCTCGCAGCGCTTGCCACCATCGGCGGCTGCAGCGATTCGCGCACCGTGGGCGCAGCGCTCCAGAAGAATTACTCCAGCATCTTCACCGCAACCGACGCCAGCAACGCTGTGGTTTCCGATCGCGTGATCTCGTCGATGAAGTCTGACGCGTCGCTCTCTTGCGCACGTCTCTGAATCCCGAACGCGACGTGAAAGGACCGTGGTAGCCACATGGCCGCCATGGTCCTTTCTTCGTTTTGGTTGCGTCGGTGTCTTGTGCTGGCGGCGATGCTTGTTGTGTTCTGCACGCATTCGGCGATGGCCGCCGCGCCTGCCGCGCCCGTAAGATCTACCGCATCGGGCGATGCAAACGAGCTCGTTCGACGAGCAAAATCACTGGGCCTTTCAGAGTCGCAAGCTTGGCTCAGGCTTGGGCACTACCGCGGCTCGAAGGGCAGCTACGAGAGCGAAGTTGACGGCGAGAAGGAATTTTTTTTGGCGCCGCATGGCAAAGAAGATCCTGAGGCCGAGCTCGAAGCCACCATTCGAGGAGTGCTCGCCGCAGGTGCGATGGACGATACGCATGCAGCATGCAAGTTTCCCGCGCGTGTGTTGTTTCTGCTTGAGCACGGCGGCTTGGATGCGTCGGCGCTGAGCAACCTGCATTGCGCAAAATTTGAAGAGTACATGCGATCTCTGGCGCCCACGGCCGTCAGCGTGATCTTCTCCTCCTACTATCTCAACAATCCAAGCTCGGCCTTTGGCCACACCTTTCTCAAGTTTCGTCGCCGCCGCTACGAGGGCAGCAAGCACCAAGATCTGCTCGATGCGGGCATCGACTTTGCGGCCATTGCCGACACGGGGAACCCACTTGCTTACGCCGTCAAAGGCGTATTTGGCCTCTTCCC
>JAYWGD010000214.1:0-6345 GCA_043778435.1 Myxococcales bacterium
TACTCCAACAAATAGGGCCCATCGGCGCAGACCATGAGTCCAAAATAGAGCGCGCCGCGGTAGTCGATGCCGTCGTCTGCGAAGCCCGCAAGTGTTGGCGCGAACACCTCACGCCAAGCAATTTCTCTGTCTGATTCACCGAACCATTCAGCGGGAGCATAGGCCCCCATGCCGCCCGTGTTGGGGCCCTTGTCGCCTTCCAGAAGGCGCTTGTGATCTTGCGAAGGCGGCAACATCACCAAGTGCACGCCGTCCGTGAGCCCGATGCACGACACCTCACGGCCGAGGAGCAACTGCTCCACCACCACCGTCGCGCTGTCGCCGAAGCGCGCTTCAATCTCGGACACAGCCTCGTCTCGTTCATTGGGTGCAGAACACACCCATACGCCCTTACCCTCGGCCAAGCCGTCGTACTTGAGCACCACGCCGCCCTCCCATGTTGCGAGACAGGTGCGGAGTGCAGCCAACCCCTGCACCACTTCGGCGCGCGCGGTGCGCACGCCGTGGCGCCTCATAAAGTCTTTGGCATAGGCTTTGGAGCTCTCAAGGCGCGCCCCCACAGCGCCTGCGCCGAGCACCGTGAGGCCACGCGCACGATACACATCGGCATGGCCGGCAGCGAGCGGCACTTCGGGCCCAATAACAACCAAATCGATTCCTTCAGCCAAAAACCTCGTCGCAAGCGCGTCCGCGTCATGCCATGCAATGCCCGTAGACCACGGTATACCAGTGCGCCCGGGGTACATCCCTACGTCGTGGCCCTCCTGGTTCATGCGCCAAGACAGAGCATGCTCGCGGCCGCCGTTTCCAATTACCGCGATCTTCAAAACGTGCACTCCGCAAGCACCCGCGCGCCCACCTCTCGTGCAATCTCCGCCCCATAGCCCGTGTAGCTTGCAGGCGTGATGCCCTCGAGTCGCGCGCGCGCAGCCTCGGGCAAAGTCGCCATGAAGGAGCGTAGCGACTCCGCCGTCACTTCATGGCCGCGCGTTAAGTCTTTGAGGCGGCCATAGGCGTCGCTGCTCTCCACCACGCGCAGCACGCTCTGCACGGCTTCAGCGAGCACTTCGGGGTGCGCGTTGAGCTCCGCCGCGATCACAACATGATTGAGGTCTACGCGATCGAGGCCACGCAGCACTTCTTCGCAAGCCAAGTAAGCGTGGCCCACCGCGGTGCCGACATTTCGCACCACAGTGCTGCCGCTCAAGTCGCGCTGCATGCGCGAGCGGCGAAGCTTGTCCGACAAGAAGCCGCATTGCGAGGCTGCGAGCTGAAAGTTCCCTTCGGCGTTCTCGAAGTTGATCGGGTTCACCTTGTGCGGCATAGCCGACGATCCCACCTCACCGGCCACCGCGCGCTGCGCCATGTAACCGTACGAAACGTACATCCATACATCTTGGCAGAAACCCATCCACAGGTTGGACCACGCGCGTACAACATCCAGGTAATCACCGAGCGAATCGTGATCTTCGATCTGCGTCGTAGCCATCGCCACCTCGAGTCCCAGTCGCTCGATGAGCGTCTTGCTGTATGCGCGCCAATCCACCTCGGGCGCCGCCACGTGCATGGCCGAATAGTTGCCGGTAGCTCCGTTGAACTTGCCGCGAAATTGATGAGCGCGCAGACGAGCAAGCAAGCGCGACGCACGCTCGGCATAGACGGCCATCTCTTTGCCGGCCGTGGTGGGCGTTGCGTGCTGTCCGTGCGTGCGCGACGGAAACGGCACATCGGCCCAGTCCACGGCGAGGCTCGCAACACGCGCTGTCAGCTTGGCCCACTGCGGCAGTTGCACCTCACGCACGAAGGCCTGCTGCGAGGTTCCGTACGCCAAGTTGTTCACGTCTTCGCTGGTGAGCCCAAAGTGTACACGGTTCGGGTTTGTGAGCGACAAGCGATCGCGTAAATACAACTCACAGGCCTTCACGTCGTGGCGTGTGGTGGCCTCGATGGCTTTGATGCCCGCATAGTCGCCCTCACTGAACGCGTCATGAATGCGCGTCGCTTCTGCACGCGATTTTGCGGCCATGGGGCCGAACACTTCATCCAGAGCGAGAGCGTGCACCACCTCTACGCGGCAACGGGCACGCATCAGGGCGAACTCACCAAAGTACTCCACAAGCGGCGCAATGCGCTCCGCGTATCGCCCGTCCAATGCACCAATGGCGTGTGTCATGCGTGTTGTTCTTTCACGAGGCCCGCAGCCTCCAGGTTGCGCCACAAATCTTGTTCCGTATGCACGCGGGCCGCCGGCGCCGCGGTGCCCGTGAGCCGCTCGAACAGCGTGCGGTATCGCGCTGCCGTTTCATTCACAATCGCCTCAGGCAACTCCGTGCGGTATGCATCATTGTCTTTGTTGGCCTGCATCCAGCGCCGCACAACGTCCTTGTCGAAGGACTCGGCCCCAGCTCGATCACGCGCGTAATCCACCGCATCCCAGTAGCGTGACGAGTCAGGCGTATGAATCTCGTCGATGAGAATCAACTCGCCATTTGACACGCCAAATTCATATTTGGTGTCGGCCAGGAGGAGCCCTGCTTCTTTGGCGATTCGTGCACCTTCCAGGTAGAGCAACGCGGCGACACGTTCCATTTGCGCGTAATGCGCCGAGCTCGCCAAGCCCAATGCCAGCGCCTCGTCGCGTGAGATCTCTCGGTCGGATTCTTCCTTGGTGGTGGGTGTGATGATGGGCTGCGGCAACGGGTCGTGTTTGCTCATGCCCTCGATCAGTTGCGCGCCGCCATAGTCACGACGCCCGGCCTCGTAAGCGCGCCACAAGCTGCCCGCTGCGTAACCTCGTACGACGACCTCCATACGGATGGGCTGGGCCTCACGCACCACCATGGCTTGCGGATCGGGCACTACAAGACAGTGGTTGGCCACGATGTGCCCCGTACGCTCAAACCACCACGCAGAGAGCGTGTTAAGAATCGCACCCTTGGCCGGAATGGCGGGCTTGAGCTTGAGATCAAAGGCGGAGATGCGATCGGTCACCACAAGCAAACGTCGTGCATCATCAACGCGAAAACTGTCGCGTACTTTGCCGCGATGCAGCAGGGCCAGGCGATCAGTTTGAACTTCGAGGATCATTCGTAGCCTCAGTGTTTGAAGTGGCGCAACCCTGTAAACACAAGCGTGGCGCCAGCTGTTTTGCAGGCCTCAATGACTTCGGCGTCGCGCATTGAGCCGCCGGGCTCCAGCACCATGCGCACGCCCCCAGCGAGTGCGGTCTCCACGCCATCTGCAAACGGAAAGAACGCATCGGATGCCAAGTAGGCCTGTCTCATCTCGTGCTCGATGTGTGCTGCCTCATCCAGACCGGCGAGCCCCGCCTCCAGCCTCAGGTTCTCGTGCGCTTGCTCCACAGCCAGCCGCGTCGACTTGACGCGATTGGGTTGACCCGCGCCGATGCCCAAGAGTTCGCACATTCCGTCGCGCTTCCGCACGATCACGATGGCATTCGATTTCACGCAGCGCGCGGCGTGAAGCGCAAATTCGGCCAAGTCCTGGTCCAGCGCAAGTGCACCGCACTTGGTGTCGAAACCGTCATAGAGCTTGGTGTCTGCAGACTGCACCAAGGTGCCAAACGAGAGCGTGCGTCGCGTTTGTGCCTGCAGTGTCGCGCTCGGGTCGATGCAGACTACCCGCAAATTCTTGGCCTGCGCCAAGAGCTCTCGCGCCTCCGGTGTGAACGAAGGCGCCGCAACGATCTCCACAAATTTGCGCGCCGCTTTGTCGGCAAGTTCGAGGTACGCGATCATGCTTGCGGTGACCTCGCGATTGAACGCGATGACCGAGCCAAAGGCCGACACCGCATCCCCCGACCAAGCTGATTCCAGCAGTGAATTGGCATCCAACCCCATCGCGAGGCCGCAAGGATTTTCGTGCTTCACCACGGCGCATGCGGGCAGTGCGAGACCGGCTACCGCCGTCAGCGCGGCGTCTAGGTCTACGTCGTTGTTGTACGACATGGCCCTGCCACCAATGACTTGCATGGGCACGCCGCCCGGCACAAAGATTGCGCTCTGATGCGGGTTCTCGCCGTAGCGCAGAGCTTGGCCACAAAAATGCTCCGCGATGGCGGTGTCGTACGCAGCTGTTTTGGTAAAGGCCTCACGCATCCACGTTTGGCGAGCGGCGAGCGTGGTGGCGCCCTTGTGGGCTTCAAGCTCCGCGATTGCACGCGTGTATTGTGCAGGGTCTGTAAGCACCACCACGCCCGCATAGTTTTTGGCGGCTGCGCGAATCATGGTGGGTCCGCCGATGTCCACAAATTCGATCAACTCTTGGGTTTCGAGGCCGCGCGTTTTGTACTCCTCGAATGGATAAAGGTTGCACACCACCATATCGATGGGCTCCACGCCCAAGGCCTGAGCCTCAACGGCATCACGCACGCGATCGAACAAAATCCCGCTGCCGATGCGAAACGAAATGGTCTTCATGCGGCCACCGAACGCTTCCGGATTGCCCGAGATCTCTTGGGCGTCGCGCACAGCGATGCTCGCATCTTGCAAGGCTTTAAAAGTACCACCTGTAGAATACAACGCTACACCGTGGCGCGCAAGCTCGAGCGCAAGTGGCACCAGGCCCGTCTTGTCCCAGGTCGAAAGCAATGCACGGCGCACGCGTACGAGGTCGTTCATGAAAGCTCCTTGAGACTCGCCAAAAAAGATTTGAAGAAGGCCAAGCCATCGGCTTCGCGGGGGTCGGAACGCCGTGCTGCACTTGGGTGCACATCGGCAAAGAGAAACCCCTCCGGGTGCGGCATCAGGCCAAGCACGCGGCCATCGGCGCTGCGCAAACCCGCGATGCCGTGTGGGCTACCGTTAGGATTTTCCGGGTGCGCCATGGTGGGCTGGCCTGCTGCATCCGCGTAGCTGAGCAGCACCACTCCGCCATTCAGAACAGCGCGTTCGATGTCGCCATTCGCGAACACGATGCGACCTTCGCCATGGCGGATTGGGAATTCGCAATCTGCAGCCTCTGCGCCGGCCCATGCCGATGCGTGCAATTTGCACTTTACCCACAAGTCCGTGAAGTGACCGGTGGCATTCGCTGCAAGAGACACCTCTTGCGCGTGCGTGCCGCCAATGTTGGGCAGGAGACCGCTCTTGACGAGCGCCTGAAATCCGTTGCATACGCCGATGATTCGGCCGCCACGCGCTGTGAACGTTAGGGCCTCATCCCACACCTTGCTGCCGTCAGATCGCGTGGAGAATCGCAGGCGGTTTGCGAGCACGCGGCCCGCGCCCAAGTTGTCGCCAAAGCTAAAGCCACCAGGCAAATGCAGCACGTCGAAGTCTGCCAAACGAACGCGACCATCGAACCAATCACCAGCGTGAGCGATGGTCGGCCGTGCGCCTGCAAGCGTGTAGGCTGCAGCGGTTTCCTCTTCGCAGTTGAGGCCGAAGCCATAGAGTACGAGCACGCGCGTCATGGCCAGGTGCCTCCTTCGTAGGCTGCGCGGAGCTCGTCGATGGGCCACGCAACCTCACCCCGGTGCGTATCGATGACCAAGCGTCCACTGTCGGCGACTTGCCCAACATACGCAACACGCACAGATTGCGGGCGATCAGAGAACAGACGCAGGAGATCAGCGTAGTGTTCTTGCCCCACAGAGACGAGCAGGCGTGAGTGAGATTCTGAGTACAACGCCGAGTCCAGGCCAACGTGCACATGTTGGGTCAGATCGACTTGCGCACCCAAGCCGGAGCCAATCGCGCACTCCGCCAGAGCCACAGCTAAGCCTCCGTCCGAAACATCGTGACTCGATCGAATCCATCCGCGCCTTAAGGCCTCCGCGTAAAGCCGGTACAACGCGATGGCCGACGTCGAACGAACGGTTGGGGCTGCACCCGCTGTCTCTCCAAGAAGTTGTGCCCACTCGGAGCAACCAAGTTCCTGATGGGTATCGCCCAAAAGTAGGATGATGTCACCCGCTGCCTTGAACTCACTCGTCACGACCTTGCGCACATCTTTGATGGGAGCGCAGATTGTGAACAGCACCGTAGGAGGCACCGAGATCTTCACGCCGCCGGCGCGAAAGTCATTCTTCATCGAGTCTTTGCCGCTGGTCATTGGCACATCGAAGGCCACCGACATGTCGTAGAGCGCCTCGCACATGCGCACGAGCTTTCCGAGCTTCTGCTTGCCGTCGGGGTTCTTCTCGGCGTGAAACTCGCTGTCGGGCACACAGAAATTGTCGCATGCCGACCAAGCCGACGGAGCGCCCGGCTCTGGCAACACAGCGCCTACCGACACAAGCGAGCGCACCGCTTCGTCGAAAGCTCCTGCGGCCATTTGGTACGGATCTAGGTCGCCGAACTTGGGGCAAATGCCACTCGCGAC
>JAYWGD010000215.1:0-6326 GCA_043778435.1 Myxococcales bacterium
CTCGGCGTTGGGTGTACCTTACACCGTTGACCCGCACTTGGTTCGCGGCTTGGATTATTACTGCCGCACCCTGTTTGAGGTCAAAGGCGCGAGCGAAAAGCTAGGCGCCGGCGACACGCTTGCCGGAGGTGGCCGTTACGATGGTTTGCCCAAAAGTTTCGACGGACCAGACTTGCCTTGTTTCGGATTTGGCGTTGGCATGGAGCGGCTCGCGATCGCCACCGAAGACATCGCCAATACGGCAGGGGCGCCTCTCGATGCTATCTGTGTGGCGCTCTCCAAAGCCGCGGAGCCTGCGGTGCTTCTTGCCGCGTTGCAGCTTCGTGCTGCGGGGTACCGAGCCATCACCGAGGCGCGCGGCGTATCGCTCAAATCGGTGCTCCGACGTGCGGAAACACTGAGCGCGCGCTTTGCCGTGATTGTCGGCGAAGACGAACTGGCACTGGGCGTCGCGCAGCTCAAAGACTTGAACGCTCGCACCCAACAGACGGTGCCACTCGCGACCCTTGCAGACGCACTATGTGCGGCCTCAGGAGCCACTCTATGATGACGTCGAAGTCTCCAACGCGTACAGCCCTCGCACGCGGAGTGGTGCTCGCGTTGATGCTTTGCACGTCCGCACGCGCAGCCTTTGCGCAGGCTCCAGCGGCGGCCCCAACAGCCCCCACCGGCCCTACAGATGGACCACAAGTTGTGCCGCCCAACTTGGGCAGCGACGCTCCGGGAACGCCCGTTCTGCCGCCTAGCGATCCGGCCGCACGGCACTTGGTGTTGCCTCCATTTTTTGTGGAAAAGAACGGCCCCAAAGGCGGCTATTTTCATGCACCACTTTTACTCACAACGTCCAGCTGGAACGCTGACAGCGCGTTCACTTGGGCTGGTCCTTATTGGCGCACACGCAAAGGCACTTCCATCGATTCGGCGGTGTTTCCCTTCTACTTTCACGGCTCCGACAAAGCGCTTGGCGCCAACAAGTCGTACACACTCATTCCGCCGCTGTTTTTTTACACGCGCGCGAACGAGGAGCTGGGCACCTCACTCACATGGGCAGGCCCCTATATGCGGAAGGAAGACGAGACGCGCCGCACAACGGCGTTGTTCCCGTTTTACTACCGCATCAGCGGCAAGCCAGAGGCCAAGGGCGTCTCCGAGTCACACACCACCGTGTTCCCATTTGTGCACTACGGGCGAACCAAAGACAGCCATCTGCTCGTCACGCCCGGCGTGCTGAGTTACCGCAGCTTGGATGCAGCCACGCTGATGACTCCGTTGTATTCGTCGTTTGACAACAAGAAAACGGGAACACATCTCACGGTCGCCGGCCCCATCTTGCCAATGTTTGTACATTACACTGACAAATCTGTGGGGCTTTCGGGCACGGGCGTGTTCCCGTTCTTTTATGCAGACTCCAGCCCTCGCCACTCCGAGGTTTGGACGCCCGCATTTTATCACCGGAAGAACTACGGCGAGAACACCTTCACGTGGGCGCTCCCCACCTTCACGCTGAGCACCGACAAGATGGGATGGGCCGCAGCACTTCATCCTCTCGTGTACGCGGGCAAGCACGGCGCATCCAAACACGTGGTGGTTGCACCCATTTATTGGCGCTTCTCCAACTCTGATGAGGGCACCCTCACTCAGGTCGCTCTCAACACAGTCTACAGCGAAAAACGTGTGGCTGGCGGCACCGACTGGGAATTTCATTTGTTGCCCTTGTTCTCCTACGGCGAGAATCCACGAGGCCACTTTTGGAATGTCCTGTTCGGACTTGCCGGCCACACCCGCGAAGAAACACGAAGTACCACCCGCGTGTTGTGGATCCCGTTTCGCTCGGACAGCGCAGCATCAGCCACCACAACAAGCCGTTAATAAGGTAACTGGCGCATCCATATGCGCCTCACACTTATCGAGACAGCACGCGCACAATGATCTCTGCCGCACGTTCGAGATCGGAAACTTGTGTGCTTGGGCCCATGGAGAATCGCACTGCGCCGCGGGCTTTGTAGACGCCTACAATGGCGGCGATGGCCGTCGAGACATCCACCGTGCCCGCGCTGCACGCGCTCCCCGCGCTCACATAGACCCCCTCAAGATCGAGCGCGGCAACCAGCTCTGGAGCGTTCCAGTTTGGAAAAAGAATGTTGGTCACATGCGGCGCACGCGATGCGCCCTGCCCCACGACCCATGCTCCACGCACCTGGTCAACGATACGCGCCTCAAACGCGTCGCGCAGTGGTGCAAGCGCCGCGTATCGCTGGGCTCCCGTAAGCGCGAGGCTTGCGGCAGCGCCAAACCCTGCAGACAAGGCTGCATCCGAGGTGCCAGGGCGCACACCTCGCTCTTGTTGGCCACCACCAAACACCGCGTGAGGCCTAAACCCAGGCCTCGTGATGAGCGCTCCAATGCCTTTCGGGCCACCTATCTTGTGCGCCGCCACCACGCGCGCATCTGCCTCAGGCCAAAGAGTGGGCAGGCGCCCTACCGCTTGCGCCGTGTCAACGACAACGCTCGCACCGTGCGAACGGGCAAGCGAAAATACTTCCGCCATTGGCTGGATCACGCCCGTTTCGCTATTGACCTGTTGCATGCAGAACGCATGTATTTTCTCGCCGCCTGTGAGCCTTGGCGCCTCCGAGATCTGCGCGACTCCGTGCCCATCCACGGGCAGCCACGCCACACGGATGCGGTTCTCGCAGCTCATTTTCTCAAGTGCGATGCGCACTGCCGGATGCTCCAACTTGGAGCTCACCACCCATGCCTCGGGAGAATCGGAGCACAGCTTGTGCAATGACAAATGCAAGGCCTCCGTGGCACCAGAGGTAAACACCACATCCTCGATGCCGCATCCCATGAGCTCCGCCACCTGAGCGCGAGCTCGCTCCACGCGTCGCCTCGCCTCTCGCCCCGCTCCGTGAATCGATGACGGATTTCCCCATGCCTCCATCATCGCCGCTTGCATCGCCGAGATAGCCTCGAGGTGGGGCGAAGTCGTCGCGTTGTCGTCTAGGTAGATGGCCATCGTGAGTATGACAAACCTAGCAAAACACCACACGATGTAGCGCAAGAAGCGACACTGGATTGCGCTTTGTCGCAACAAAAGGTCGCACAATTCGCGTAAGTTTGGAGCCTGTGTTGGCCCCACAAGTTCCCGCTCCGCTCACGCTCCGATTCGATGCGGGGACGCTCGTGCTGCAAGGTAACACTTGTCCCGAGTCGCTCGCGCCCTTCGAGCTTGATCCCCGAACCAACACACTTCGTGCGCCAGGTTACCGTTATGCCGACTGTGTTCGGGCATTGACGCGCATGGGTGCAGAGTACACAGACACCGCGAGGGCTTACCAAACCTTGAGCACCGGTGCGGCTGTGATCCCCGTCCCTCGTCCGTACCAAGAAGAAGCGCTGCAAGCATGGAGCAGTGCCCGATCTCGAGGCGTGGTTGTGTTGCCTACGGGCGCAGGCAAAACCCAGGTGGCCAAAATGGCCATTCACTCCAAGCAGCGATCTGCCCTTGTCGTGGTCCCCACACTCAACCTCGTTGGCCAATGGAAAACGGAGCTCTCGCGCGCATTCGGGGATCCCATTGGCGTACTTGGCGGAGGCAGCCACGACATTCAGGCCATCACCGTCACCACGTACGACTCGGCGTACATCCATGCCGATCGCATTGGTGATCGTTGGGGCTTGGTGATCTTCGACGAATGCCACCACCTGCCTAGCGCAAGCTACGCGCACGCTGCCCGTAGCATTCTGGCTCCGTTTCGACTTGGCCTCACGGCAACCCCCGACCGCGAAGACGGACGCCACGCGCTCACCGACGACATCTGCGGCCCCATTGTTTACCAAAAGAACATCACCGACTTGTCGGGCGAATTCTTGTCCGACTACTACACCGAGATCTTAGAATTTGATCTGAATGCCAGCGAATTGGTTGAGTACCAAGACTCGCGTGCACTTTACAAGGAGTTTTTGCAGAGCCGCGGCATCGTCATGCGATCCGCATCCGACTGGTCGCAATTTGTAAAGCAAGCCGCAACGAGCGCGGAGGGGCGCGCCGCGATGGACGGGTTTCGGCGAGCACGTGCGCTTGCCTTCGGCGCGGAAGCCAAGCTCACGTTTTGCGGCAAACTCTTGCAAGAACACGCGCACGACAAGGCCATCTTCTTTACGCAAGACAACCACACTGCGCGGCGCATCTCGCGTGAGTTTCTTGTGCCGCTCATCACGCACGAGACGAAGGTGGCCGAGCGCATGGCCATTCTCAAGGGCCTCACCGACGGCACTTACGGCGCGGTGGTGACCTCCAAAGTTTTGAATGAAGGTGTCGACGTTCCCGAGGCAAGTTTAGCCGTTGTGGTTTCAGGCAGCGGCTCAGTGCGCGAACACGTGCAGCGTTTGGGACGCATTCTGAGGCGCAAAGAAGGCAAAGTGGCTACGCTTTACGAACTCGTTACCCGAGCCACCGTCGAGTCTCGAACCAGCGAACGACGACGACAGCACGATGCTTACCGCTGATCACGTCGGGGCGCGTCGGCGCGGTGACAGCCTGACCCTAAAATCGCCGACACCACGCGAACTTGCACGTGCAGAAGTATTGGCAAGCGAGGCCCTGCGCGAAACGCGTTTGCACATCGGGCAACGTCGGGAGGTTCTGACCCGGGCGCTTCAGAGCCTTGATCACGAAGAGTCAGAGGCCCGCCTTATGAGTGCACTCTGCAAGCTTTTACTCGACGCCTGCTCATTTCAAACCAGCTCGCCCGCGCTGTGTGCGGAAGCCCGCTCGCGGGTCTTTTCGGAAGCCGCGCGAGCACGGCGCGAAGGTGTCTTCAATCGCGCGCAAACGCTCCAAGTGTCGGCCGATGCCGCGCAACTCGACGTGCAAACGCTTGAGCACCGCTTGCAAGCGGACACGCCGCGACAAGATATTTTGCTCAGCGCACCCAACAACGATGGAGCCTCGCTTGTACAAGCTTGGCAGCTCGCACGCGTCCAGGCCATCGTACTCCGCGCCGTGGAGCTTCGCTGTCGCATTGCAAAGTGCACGCCAGCGGCCTTTCGCGCGCTGCTGCGTTCACTCAAGTTTCGTCAATTGTTGTTTTCGATCACGCCGCAGAATGAAGGACACTTGCTCATCGTGACTGGGCCCACACGCATGTTTCAGGCGGGCACCCGATACGGCATGGAACTTGCTTTGAGTCTGCGTGCACTCGCGCGGCTCAACGCAACCATCGACGTTGATGTGCTCTGGGGTACCGAGCGACGCGTGCTTCAGTTCGAGACGCAACTCGATGAGCGCTGGCTGCCAAAGGCAAATGATGCTGAGCACGATCCTCGTTTGGAAAAACTATGTGCAGACCTAAGCAAAGAGGGATTGGTCGCAACGCCCAACACGCGGGTTCTTCATATTCCGGGTACGGGCACGATTGTTCCAGATCTGCACATCCGCGTAGATGGTCACGAGATGTTTCTCGAGCTGCTCGGCTATTGGAGTCGCGACGCAGTGTTTCAACGTGCGGAATGGTCCCTCAAACACGGTGGCCTTCCAGTTCTTTTTTGCGTTCAAGAGCGCCTTCGTGTGTCGGAGAGCATCATCAATCCCTCCGCTCATGGTGCTCTCTACATCTACAAAGAGAGCCTGCGCGCCAAACGCGTCGCCGAAATGCTACGAGGCCTTGCTGCCAAGCGCCCGAACGACAACAGGCTCAAGAGTTGAGTCTTCATATTGCTTGACGTATACACGCGGCGCCCTCAGGCGTTCCTCATCGGACACCCGCGGGAGCTCTCCTCTCCGAAAGTACCAAGCAAGAATCTCATGAAGCACACGAATCTGATCTCCGTCCTCACGGCCTCCGGCCTCTTTGTTCACTCGGGCATGGCCTATGCACAGACAGCAGCGCCTGCTGCCGCCGCCGCACCCGTCGCGCCAGCGGCGCCCGCCGCTGCGCCGACCACCCGCGCCGCTGATGGCAAAGCCCCAGCCGAAGTCAAAGCCGTTGTTGCCGCGCCCGTCGTTGCCGCCGCCCCCACCGTTGCCAAGCCCGCAGCAACCGGCACCACCGTCACGCTTGCAGCAGGCGGCATGATGTCCACCGGAAATGCGCGCGCACGTTCGCTCACCGCAAACGCTGCCTACACCCGCGCGTGGACAAGCGACTCGCTAAGCTTCAGCGTCATCGGCAACTACACGGAGGCTGGCGCCGTCGGCACCGACTTGGCGCCCAGCGTTCAAAACTTGCAAGGCAAGGTTCGTTACGACCGTTTGGTCAGCGAAAAAGCCTCTATCTTTCTGCAAGCATCCGCACTGCACGACAAGTTCCAGGGCTTGGATA
>JAYWGD010000216.1:0-2271 GCA_043778435.1 Myxococcales bacterium
GCCAAAGATGGCACGATGACCGTGCGCGCAAAAGCAAGCTCACGCCGCTACACGCAGCGTGGCTTGCCTGGAGCTGACTTTCCGCCGTTGCCAAGTCCAGCTGAAGGCGCAAGCACGCGCGAGCTTTCTGCGACGCTCGTGCGCGATCTTATCGACCGAACCAAGTTCTCGATCTCCACGGACGAGACGCGCCCGCATTTGCATTCTGCACTTATCGAGTGGGAGAGCGATACGATGCGCATGGTGACGACTGATGGTCATCGCCTCACACGCATGCAAGTGACGCTAAGTAGCGCAGTAGAGTCAGGCACCATGTTGCTGCCGCAGAAGGGCGTCGTCGAGCTGCGCGGGCTTTGCGAAGAGGCGTTACTGCACGGGGCTGATGCCAGCATTGTGATGCGTCAGAGTGGCAGTCAGGCGTTCTTTCAGACCGAGGGCTTGGTGCTTGGCGTCAAGCTCGTCGACGCGCAGTTTCCGCCCTACAACCAAGTCATCCCGAAGAAAACATTGTATCCGTTGGTGTTGCCGCGATTGGCCTTGCTCGACGCCATCAAAGCGGTGGCTGTAGCGGCCAGTGAGAAGACCTTGGGCGTCAAATTTGTACTCACCACGGGGTGCTTGCGCATTCAGAGCGAATCGCCCACCACTGGCGATGGTTATGACGAGTTGCCGGTGGACCACGAGGGGCCCGAGGTCACCATTGGCTTCAACGCAAAATACTTTGCAGATGTACTCGCGGCGCTCACAGAGCCCGAGGTGGTCATCGGTGTATCTGGCGAATTGGACCCTGCTACGGTTCGTCCTCATGGCGAAAAAGAGGGCCAGTCTTTTGTGTCCGTCGTCATGCCGATGCGAATTTGACGCGCGGCCGAAACGCGAGCGCTTTTCATGATGAACCTCGTCGCGCGAATTGTTCGCTTAGGCGTACAAAACTTTAGGAACATCGCACTCGCGGATTTGCGTTTCGGGCCGAATTTTAATGTGGTTTACGGCGACAACGGACAGGGAAAAACCAACCTGTTGGAAGCCGCTTATGTGGCGTGCACCTCTAAAAGCTTTAGGGCAAACAAGCTTTCTGAGGTGCTCAGTCGGCCCCTGGTGGGGCCCATGCGCGTGCACATGACGTCCAAGTGCATGGGTGTGGAAACGCAGAAGCAAGTGGAGTTGGAGAGCACCACGCGGCGCGTGCTGATGGACGGCCAAACACCTGAATCGATGTTTGTGTATGCTGCACGTACCCCAGTGGTGGTCTTTCACCCTCAGGAGCTCAACCTGTCGATGGGCCCCTCGCAGCTTCGCCGTAAGTTGCTCGACCGCGTCGCGCTGTACACGGAGCCTTCATCAACCCGTGTGTCTGCAGAATACAAGCGTGCGATGAAAGCGCGTCAGACACTTTTGGGGACGCATGGAGTTCATGATTCTACTTTGGCGGCATTTGAGCAAATCGCCGCCACGCGTGCTGTGGCCATGCAGGAGACAAGACGACACGTCACAGGACACTTGAGCAATCATGCCGCACGCGCGTTCACCGAGCTTGGGGCTGTGAATCAAAAATTCACGGCGAGCTATCGGTGCTCGGGCGAGGAGCGAGCCGACAAGATTCAGGCAGAGCTTAAGCTTTCGCGTGAGGACGACAGGCGGCGAGGTTTTGCCGCAGTGGGGCCTCATCGCGACGAGGTCGTGCTTAAACTCGATGGCAGGGCGCTTCGTGGGCAAGCCTCCCAGGGCCAGCACAGGCTTGCGGTGCTGGCGCTCAAAATCGCCGAGATGCATGCCATCCACGAAGCCACAGGCGCGCTACCCCTCCTGCTCTTGGATGACATTTCAAGCGAGCTTGATGCCAAGCGTACGGCTGCGCTGTTTGCCTTTTTGGATGCGCTGTCAGGCCAGGTGATTGTGACCACCACCCGGCCTGAGCTGGTACCTAGAGGCCGCGCTGAGCGTGCAGAGGTGCGCGTGGAAGCAGGAATGTATGCAGCCTCGCCTTGCCCCTGAGGCGTAGGCTGCTAGTAGACATGGGGTGAACTATCTTGGTATCACTCTCGTCGGGCTGCTTGCATCCGGTTGCTATTGGAGCAAAGACCCTGGCCAGGGCGGGGGTTCGACGTTGCAAGTACCTTCGCAAACCGCGCCCGAGACACAACCGCCCGTAGCCTCTGGGCAAACCTCGCAGGTTGCTTTGTCAGCCAAGGCACGGGTGTTTATCACCCGTGCAACCTACACGGGTAATCTTGGCGGAGTTTTGGGTGCGGATGCCAAGTGCCGGCAGGC
>JAYWGD010000217.1:0-2258 GCA_043778435.1 Myxococcales bacterium
ACTGTGTTTGCGCCAGCCCGACTTCGGTTCAGCCGTGGTGCTCTTGTTGCTCACGTTTGCGCTCTTGTTTTTGGCAGGCGCCAAGGTGGGTTACATCATGGGCGCTGGCATCATCGGAAGCAGCATTGCGGCCATCCTGGTGGTGTCCAAAGAGTACCGCGCTGCGCGCATGCTTGCATGGCGCAACATGGCTGAGCACAAGAGCGACTTGGCCTACCAGCCGTTCCAATCGGTGATGAGTTTCGGCTCTGGCCGCGTGTGGGGGCAAGGCCTAGGCAAGGGCTTTCAGATCCTCTTCTTGCCCGAGGCACACACCGACTTTATCAGCGCCATCGTCGGCGAAGAATTGGGGTTCGTGGGGATCGTCGCGCTCATCAGCGCATATGTGATCATCGTGGGGCGCGGCATCCGCGCGGCGTACCGCGCGCCCGACGACTACGGCACCTACTTGGCTTACGGCATCTCCATTCTGTTTGCCACGCAGGTGCTCATCAACTTGTCGGTGGCATTGGCCATTTTGCCCACCAAAGGGCTGACGCTTCCCTTTATGAGCTATGGCGGATCGTCACTGCTCGTCAACGCCGTTGCAGCTGGTATTTTGCTCAACATTTCGCGTCAAGGACCCGCATCGCAATTGGCGGGAGAGGAGACGCCCGAGCCTCCTTCGAGCGCGGCAAAAGAGCGCAGCGAGAATTGGGGATGAGCACGCCGCGCGCCCACGTGGTCTTCTCCGGCGGGGGCACCGGCGGTCATGTGTATCCTGCACTCGCCATTGCGCAGCGACTCGAATTGATGGGCAGAAGCTGCGCCTACATTGGCACCCCGGCGGGGATGGAGGCCGGCATTGTCGCGCGCACTGGGGTGCCCTATTTTGGCGTCGAGGTTTCGCCGCTCAAGGGGCGGTCTCCCATCGCCGCCATGTTGTCGCTGGGGACCGCCGCCAAGGCCGTTGCAGAGGCGCGCGGGCTGCTTCGGCAGTTGGGCGCGCGGGTGGTGGTGTGTTCGGGCGGCTACGTAGCTGGGCCCGTAGGCGCGGCGGCCGTGAGCTTGGGCTTGCCGTTGCTGCTGGTCGAGCCCAACGCGGTGATGGGCCTCACCAACCGATGGCTGGCCCGAATGGCGCAAGGGGTGGTCACGCCATTCGACGGCGTCCCGCCCGGTGTTTCACAATCCAAGCGTCTTAATCTCGGCGTGCCGATTCGGCCAGGATTCGAGGCCGTGCTGCGATCAACTCACCCACCTCGGCGCAATGAACTGCAGGTGCTGGTGCTTGGCGGCAGTCAGGGGGCTCACTTTCTGAATGAGTGTATTCCTCAAGCAGTGGCCATCGTGGGAGAATCTGCGCGTGCATGGCGGGTCGTTCATCAAACAGGCGTGCGTGACGTGGAGGCCACGCTCGAGGCTTACGCGCGCGCGGGCATCCAGGCCGACGTACGCGTCTACATCGACGATGTGCCGCACGCTTTGCAGTCTGCTGATCTTGTGATTGCGCGCAGTGGTGCGGGTACCGTGGCCGAAGTGTGCGCAGTAGGGCGCGCTGCCATCTTTGTCCCGTTGCCCAGCGCAGCCGACGATCACCAAACCGCGAACGCAAAGCATGTGGCTGCACGTGGCGCAGCCGTCGTACTGGCTCAATCCGACGCCGGCCCGGAGGCTATGTCCAAATTGCTGATACGCTTGTTGGGCGATGATGCAACGCTGGATACGATGGCGCAGGCTGCAGCCTCGCTAGGGCGCCCCGATGCTGCAGGCCTCGTTGCCCGCAAAATCGACGAACTTTTGGGCCTTGTGGTAGCGATCTAAATCATGTTTCGAGGACGCGTACGGCACGCCCACTTTATTGGCATCGGTGGCATCGGGATGAGCGGCCTGGCCGAGATTCTTCGCACCATGCGCTTCGATGTTTCGGGCTCCGACGTGAAGATGGGCGACGTGACGCGCAGGCTCGAATCGCTGGGGGTGCGCGTACGGCAAGGACACGCCGCTGAGAACGTACGAGGCGCCGATGTGGTGGTTTACACGAGCGCCGTGAAGGCCGACAACCCCGAGATGGTTGCGGCAGAGGCCTTGGGCATCCCCACCATTTCGCGAGCCGAAATGCTTGCAGAGTTGATGCGTACCAAATACGGCATCGCCATCGCCGGCAGCCACGGAAAGACCACGACCACCTCTTTGGTGGCCATGATCTTGCGCGCCGGTGGGCTGGACCCGACCGTGGTGGTGGGAGGCAAAGTCAACGCCTTGGGCTCGAATGCCAC
>JAYWGD010000218.1:0-6286 GCA_043778435.1 Myxococcales bacterium
GTTGGGACGCGCAGCTCTTGCAAGACTACAAGGACCAAGTGGCGCAAACCAAAGGTCCGATGAAGCGCCTCTCAACCACCGTGTACGGCTACTTCACCGCGGTGCTCACGCGCACCGCACCCCGCAACATTGTCATGGGTCGTCCAAGCGTGACGATCGAGCATCTAGGCGGAGAGCTTATTTACGTACGCAGTGATGGATCGCTAGAGCGACAGGCCGATGCTCCGGCTGGCACCGTGCTCTATGATGGCCCGATGAGCATCGTGGGCGCCGCCACGTGCCCCGAGTTTGGCTTTCGCATGCGCGCCTTTCCTTTCGCGCAACGAGTGCCTCATTTGCTCAATGTGCGTCTCTACAATCAGAGTGTCCTCAAAGCCATCCTGCATGTGCCGCGCGTATGGTCGGGCACGGCGGTCATGGAGGGATTCCAAGATTGGTTTTCCAAGGGCGTGCGCATCACGCTGTCTCGCTCATTCCCGCTCCAAATTGCCGGCGAGGCCATTGGCGAACGAAAAAGTGTAGATTACACATTGTACCCCCATGAAGTCCGAATGGTGGACTGGCGCGCACTAGGCCGCTTGGTCTAGAATTCGACTGACGCTAGACCGAGCGTCGGCCGCAAAGCCTCGGCTACGGCGACAGATGAAGCAGTGCGCCCTCCACACCGGAGGCCCATACGTCCGAGGCAGAGCTCCCCCAAACACCGAACAGATCTGTGGTGGTTCCCGAACGCACAGAGGCCCATTCCGCGCCGCTCCAACGAAGGAGCGATCCGCTGTCTCCGGTGACCCAAACGTCGGCCGAAGAGCTGCCCCACAGACCAGACAATTCTTTGCTGGTTCCCGATGTGGAAGCCGTCCATGCAGTGCCGTTCCAACGACGAATGACACCCTCACGACTCAGCAGCCAAGCATCTGCGGGCGAGGCCGACCACACGGAGGCAATCACCTTGATGCCGCCTGATGGCACCGACGTCCATGTGCTGCCGTTCCAATGAAACATCGCTCCGCCAGAGCCGCCAGCCCACACGTCGGACGCCCCACTGCCGTGAATCGAACTAAGGGTTGCTGTGGTCATAAGAGAAACCTTGGTCCACGATGCACCGGTCCAATGCAGAAGCGTTCCGGTGTCTCCCACCACCCAAACATTGGTAGAAGAACTTCCCCACACACCGTAGAGGTCTTCTTTGGTGTTGGAGGGCACAGTGGCCCAAGCCGCACCATCCCAATGCAACAAGGTTCCAACCTCGCCGACGGCCCACGCATCATTCGGTGATGTGGTCCAAACGCCCAACAGAGCGTTCAGGGTATTGGTTTTTACGGGTGCCCATGCGGCGCCTGTCCAATGCACGGCAACGCCATTGAATCCCACGCTCCATACGTCATTCGCAGAACTCCCTGACAGCGTGTACAGATCCTCAGACACGCCAGAGGTCACGCTACGCCACGAGGAGCACTGTGTTCCTGTCCGAATGGCCGGTGCAGTACATGGGATCAAGGTGCAGCTTCCGGCACCCGCAGCCGAGCAAGAGAACCCCGACTCGATCGCGCAGAAGTTGCTGCAACCATCTCCCGAAGATCGGTTGGCGTCGTCACAAGCTTCGCCTGATTCGAGCACACCGTTGCCACACGGATTGAGGGGCGCAGCATCAGGTGCACTCTGCACGAAAGCATCTGCGCTCGCTTCAGCACTGCCTAAAATTCCAGCATCAGAGGTCGGTGCGCTTTGCACCGAAGAGGCGCTACTGCACGCCGCGCCTACAACGCCCACACCGCCAAAAAAAAGCGAACAAGCCCCACGCTTAGAAAAAGTGCGCATGGTAGGCTCTTTCATCGCGCGAAGAGGTAGGTTGCGCCAGCGCCCGCGGCAGTGTTGTCGGCTTGATTTCCGTCGATACCTTTCGCCGAAGATCCCTCCGCAACAGCCCCCACAGCCAAGGTTCTGGCATCTGAGGACAAGGCGACAGAGATGCCGAACGCATCGGAGGCATCGGTGTTGCTCGCCTTCACATACGAATGCTGCGACCACCCTGACGGCGCCGCACGAAACTCATAGATGGCGCCCGCGTAGACCGCACCTCCCAACGTCTGGTTGGCGCCTACACCCTTGCCGGAGGAGTCATCGCCCGGAGCGCCCACCGACAATGTTGTGCCATTCGACGACAAGGCCAGAGCCGTACCAAAACGCTGTATCGTACGCGTATTGCTCGCCTTCACGTAGGCCTGTTGTGACCAGGTCGTTCCAGAAAGCGCAAACACGTACACCGCACCAGAGTCTGTTACCGTGTTGACCGATTGAACTCCACCCACGCCCACGGCCGCGGAATCCTCTTCTGTCGCGCCTACTGCAAGCGTCTTGCCATCAGACGAAAGAGCAACCGCGGCACCAAAGAGGTCGTCCTTTTCGGTGTTGCTCGCTTTCACGTAGACGCCCTGTGACCACGCGGCTGCCGCGCGCGAAAAGATGTAGACCGCACCCGATTTGGCGGCGCCATTGTCGGCTTGATTGCCGCCTACGCCCAAAGCAGAGGAGCCCTCGTTATAGGCTCCAACCACAAGCGTATTTCCGTCTCCTGCCAGCGCAAGGCTGTTGCCGAACTTGTCGCCAGCGCCGGTGTTGCTTGCCTTTACATAAGCTTGCTGCGCCCATGTTGCAGCAGCGCTTGCCCGCGAAAAAACATAGACCGCACCGGAGTCCACGGCCTTGTTGTCTGTTTGCGATCCGCCCACGCCCACTGCCGAGGAGTCCTCACCGCCGGCACCAACCGCGAGCGTATTTCCATCTGCTGATAGCGCAACGGACGCGCCGAAGTCGTCGTCCTCGGCGGTGTTGCTTGCCTTCACATACGCGCTCTGAGCCCATTTGCCTGCCGCCCGCTGAAAGACATACACAGCACCCGAAGCGTTGGTGTTGGCGCCGATAGCCTGACTGCCGCCTACGCCGACCGCGGCACCACTTTCGGCATCGGCGCCCACTGCCAATGTGTTGCCATCGGCCGACAGCGCCAATGAAAATCCAAAGCTGTCGTAATTGGTGGAGTTGCTCGCCTTCACGTAGGCCTGTTGCACCCATTTGCCGCCCACGCGGGCAAACACGTAGACCGCGCCGGCCTGCTTCTCGCTGTTGTCTTTCTGATCGCTGTCCACGCCGTCGGCGCCTGAGCTTTCGAATGCCGCCGCAACGGCAAGCGTATTGCCGTCGGCGGACAAGGCCACGGTTCCACCGAAGGCATCTTCCTTCTCGGTGTTGCTGGCTTTGGCGTAGGCCTGCTGCACCCAAGCACTTGCGCGATACACGCAGCTATCCATCCCAGCCCCCTCGCACACATACGATGGCTCAGCCTGGCACGTGTCGGAGCAACCGTCCCCGGACACAAGATTGCCGTCATCGCAAGTCTCAGCAGAGTCACGCAGAGAGTTGCCGCACTTGGTGTTGCTGCCGGCATCCTTGGTCGTGGGAAGCGTCTGCCCAATGGTCTTTGCGGGCGTCACCGGGGTTTCGCTTCCGCACGCCACCACAGAACACACAATGCCCATTGCGGACGCGGAGAGCAGCGCTTGCAAACGAAGCGCAGACGACGAGCGAGAACCGGAGAAGAGGTTGACCATGCGCCCAAGGCTAGAGGGCGACCTTACGCAAGGCAACCAAGCTGAAGCACGACAAAGCAATCCCTCAGCACAACCACGCACACTGTGCGCTCTTGTGCCGAGGTCACGAGATGGAGGCGACCAGACCGAGAGCGGTTTCCAGTTGGCTTGAGCTTCGCTGCCTCGGCAAGGCTCACTCTGAGCACCGGACGTAAGCCTAGACGGCTAGCTGCGCCCCGAGCGCAGGAGCCAACGAAGCTGAGGTGCGGAGATTGGCCCAAGTGGATTCCACTCGAAGCGCATTCTGCAAGGACGCTTCCCCCTACCCACCTCTCGAAACCAAATCGCCTGTCACCCTCGGCGCAAAACGCGTTCGGCACTGACTGTGCTTCGCTCGGCGTCACTGAGCCCCGTCGGGTACTCGCCCGTGAAACAGGCATAACATCCGGCGCGATCGCCCAAGGTCTGCTCAAAAGAGCTCAGCTCTTGGAAGATGACGGCATCGGCGCCCATCCAAGTGCAGAGTTCCGACTCGTTCATACGGGCTGAGGCGAGCTCGGCGTGCGTGGCCATATCGATGCCATACACACAAGGGTGACGCACGGGCGGCGCAGCGGAGGCAAAGAACACCTCCGTAGCGCCGCTGCTTTTGAGCAAGCTCACGATGCGCTTGGAGGTGGTACCGCGCACGATGGAGTCGTCCACAACCAGCACCTTTTTTCCAGCCACCACGCTCTTGACAGGATTCAACTTCTGGCGCAGCACCCGCTCTCGCTCGGCCTGCGTAGGCGCAATAAACGAGCGCCCCACGTGGTTGTTTTTGGAAAGACCACGGCGATAGGGGATACCGAGCTCGCCGGCGAGTGCGAAGGCTGCATGAAACGCGGTTGATGGAGCATCGATAACCACGTCGGGCTTCAGCCCGCGAGCACGCACGCTTTCTGCAAGACTTTTACCAACATTTTCGCGCAGATCAGAAACCGCACCGTGGCCAAAGTCCGAGTCTTCTCGAGCGAAATACACGTATTCAAACGAGCAGAACGTAGGTCTCGCGACATTGGGCTGCATGCTGTGCACTTCTCCACTTTCGGAGACCAGCACTGCGCCGCCAGCCGGCACCTCCCCCAAGCTCTCAAAGCCCAAAAAATCGAAACAGGTCGACTCCGACGCAAACGCATGTGCCGTGCCGCCCGCCACGTTGCGTGCACCTTGCATCAATGGCCGCAAGCCATGTGGGTCACGAAACGCGAGCAAGCCCTGCCCTGCGATCACGCACACCACCGAATAGGCACCGCGTACATGCTCCTGCACATCGCGCACCACTTCCCACACGTCCTCCACGCGCATCTTGGCGAGATTCTTTTTCTCAAGACACTGAGCAATCCAGTAAAGGATGAGTTCTGCATCATTTGCAGTCTGCACCAACCGAAAGTGCTCGGCGCCCAAGCGCTCTTTCACTTCGACGAAGTTGGTGACATTGCCGTTGTGCGCCACCGCAATACCGAACGGATAGTTCACGGCCATGGGCTGCGCGTCGTCCGCGGTGTTGGTGCCCTGCGTCGCGTAGCGCACGTGGCCGATGCCCACATTGCCAACCAGCGGCGCCACGTGTTCTTCGCGCCTAAACACCTGATTCACCAATCCCTTGGCTTTTCGCGTATGAAAGCGATCTGAGAGCGTCGTCACTCCGGCCGCATCCTGGCCGCGATGTTGCAACGCCGTAAGACCCAACACAAGGTCGCGACCTACAGGATCAGGCCCAATGATTCCGAGGACTCCGCACATGATGTCTACATCTCCTCGAGCAAATATTTGCGCAGCGCTTGCGGGTAAAGCTCATGCTCCACCGCAAGACCGCGCGCCTTCACCTCTTCGAGCGAGGTTGCACCGCGCAAGTCTACGTCCCGCTGCATGATGATCTCACCGGTATCGAGACCGGCGTCCACCTTGTGCACGGTGATGGTGGTGAACTCGCGCCTTGTGTTCCACGCCCACTCGTAGCCATCGGTGCCTTGGTGTAGGCGCGTGTCGGCAGGGTGGATGTTGAGGATACCGCCTGGATACGCCGCAACAAATTCGGAGGAAAGTACACGCATGTATCCCGCAAGCACTACGACCTGCACGGAGTGCTGCTGCAGATATGCACGCACGCGGGCTTCGTGCTCCGCGCGCGTGAGGCCCGTGTTGGCAATACTCTCAAACGGCAGACCTTCAGAGCGCGCCACATCGTCGCCCACCGCGCCCTCAATATTGCCCACCGCGCACGCAACCGCACAGAGCGCACTCAGGAGGTGGCCTTTCGCAGCGCCGCACAGCGACGCAAAGTTTGAGCCTCGACCAGAGTAGAGAACCGCCACACGTGCGGGCTTCAGATGTCTTGCGATATCGGTGCGCCATTGCGCCCCCTGGAAACGATGCTGCTGCACGGCAGCATAGGCCGAACGCACGGCATGAGTTCCGGTGTCGCCATGGCCTACGACTCCAAGCACACGTCCGCCCGCCACGTGCCAGGCATCTTGTTGGAAGTCGGCCCCCGCCACAAAGACGGCTGTCTCGGGCGCAACGAGCTCGGGTACAAAGTTGAGAACCACATCAACCGACCGACTTGCCGGGTACCCCTCAGATGCGAGAACCACACAGACGGCATGGCGGTCCACATCAAGCCAAACATCTTGCTTGAGATCTCCGAGCGCAGCGTG
>JAYWGD010000219.1:0-6274 GCA_043778435.1 Myxococcales bacterium
CTTTGTCGTACCAAAATCCGATGAGCAGGTACGAGCAGAGGCCTACGCCTTCCCAACCGACAAACAGCAACGGGAGGTTGTCGGCAAGCACCAACACCAACATCGAAAAGATGAAGAGGTTGAGATAGGCAAAAAAGCGCCAATAAGCCTTGTCGGCCGCCATGTACTTGGAGGCATAGAGGTGGATCAAGGTGCCAACACCGGTGATGACCAGCATCATAATGCCGCTAAGAGCATCCACGCTGAACTTCACATCGATGGGGATGGTTGCGCTGCCTGCCTTGCCGTTGACATACATCCAATTCCACGCGAGCCACGAGAGGCGCTCGTGCTCGTGTTTGGTGACCTCGTGCGCGGCGCTGCCCGCATGACCCGCGATTTTTTCGATCGAGGCGCTAAGGTCTACGGCGTGGTGCAGCGCCGCAAACGTGACGCATGCCGCGAGAAAGGAAAGCACCATGACCGACAAGGTCATGAGGCGAACGGCATCCTTGCCGAGGCGATTGCCCCAGACGCCGTTCACCAAGGCGCCGAGAAGGGGCAACCCGACAACGACGCCCAGGAGTGAAAAGTCCTCAGCAGGAAAAAGTGCAAAAAGGCTATGCATAGTGGTAGTGCTGCGCTTTCGGGTCAGTAGCGAAGGAGGTCTGCTTCGTCGCTCTGAACAGTCTTGTTGAGGCGGTAGTAGGACAGCACGATGGCAAGGCCTACGGCTGCTTCTGCGGCCGCGATGGCCGTGATGAAGAAAGCAAACTGCTGCCCACGATGACTGCTTGGGCTGGCGCGGTTAAAGGCGACCAATGCGAGGTTGGTGGCGTTGAGCATGATCTCCACACACATGAGCTGCATCAGCACATTGCGGCGCACCAAAAAGCCAGCGGCGCCCATAAAGAACAACAACGTGGCTAGGCCTACATACGCAAGTACGGGAATCATGATTTGGCTCCGTCGTGGGTTTTGGCAACGGCCATCGATCCGAGTACCGCGACGAGCAAAAGCGCCCCCGAAAGCTCAAAGGGCACCAACGAGTTTTCGAACAGCTCGCTCCCGATGCCCTCGATGCTGCCAAAGGCTTTGTCCTTAAGTTCTAATGGCGCCGCATGAAGCGAGTCGGCTGTATTTCGAAGTGCTGCGTAGGCAAACAGCGCGCCGGTGAGCAAAGTTGCACCGGCGGCTACCGCACGCGGTCCGCCTAAGCGCGCCGCTGAATGAGACTCGGCCTCGGGGCCGAGAAGCATGATGACGAACAAGAACAAGACGACAACGGCGCCCGCATAAACGATGAGTTGGATCGCTGCCAGGAACTGTGCATGAAGCGGCAAGTAGAGCGCTGCGATGGCGATGATGGTGACCAAAAGGCCCATCGCACAACGGATCGCACTCTTGTTAAAGATCGTGAGTGCAGCCCCCGCAATGGCAGCAAGTGCGAAGATACCAAAATAAGCCCAGCCGCCGAAGCTCTCTAAGCTCATTGAAGCTCCTGCAGATTCAGATGCCCGTGGGTTACTTTGGTGCGCTCGCCCCTCACGTAAGCTTCGAAGTCACCGCGGAACTTTCTGAGGAATCCCATGGCGGGCATCGCCATGCCATCACCAAACGCGCAGATGGTATTGCCCGTCACGTTGTTCGCAATATCGGCCAAAAGCGCGATGTCCTCCATGCTGCCCTGTCCGTCCAAAATCTTTTGAGAGGTTCGTAACAACCAACCCGAGCCTTCGCGGCATGGCGTGCATTGGCCGCAGGACTCGTGCTTGTAGAACTGCATGAGGTTGTGCATTGCCGCAACCGGGCAAGTACCTTCGGCCATCACGGTGACGCAGCACGTGCCAAGCGCGGTACCGAGGGCACGCATGGTTTCGACCCCCATCGGCACATCAAGCACGCTCATGCCGTGGTAGGGATGTAGAGGGGATGCAGCATCCGGCGCGTGAACCATCTCATCGGCACGGAGCACTGGGGTCGAAGAACCTCCGGGTATCACCGCAAGCAAGTTTTTGCCGCCTTGAACACCACCACCGAGTTCGATGAGTTCGCGCAACGTCACGCCCACGGCAAGCTCGAACACGCCCGGCTTGTTGACGTGACCGTTCACCCCAAAGAGGCGCACGCCTCCATCGTTTAGAGCGTGCAACGCTGATTGCTTGGAAAACGCCTCGCATCCCATGCCAAAGGCGCTGGGAACGATGGCAATGCTCTCAAGATTGTTTACGGTCGTAGGGCAACCAAAAGCACCATACTGCGCAGGAAAAGGTGGCTTAAGACGCGGCTCGCCTCGTCGCCCTTCAAGAGAATTGAGAAGCGAGGTCTCTTCGCCGCAGATGTAAGCGCCGGCGCCCGCGTGCACATGAATGTCCACATCCCATCCACTTCCGAACAGGTTTTTACCAAGGTAGCCCTTGGCGCGAGCCTCTTCGATAGCCGCCCGCAAGCGCGCCTTTGAAAGGTGCAGCTCGTCGCGTACGTAGATATAAGCAACTTTCGCACCAATGGCATAGCAACCGATAATGCAGCCCTCCACCACGGAGTGTGGATTGAGCTCCATGATGGTTCGGTCCTTGTGGGTTCCGGGCTCACCTTCGTCGGCGTTAATGACGAGGTAGGACGGCTTCGTGGCGTGGGGCTTCATAAAGCTCCACTTCATACCCATCGGAAAGCCTGCGCCTCCACGGCCGCGCACGTTGGCTTTCTTGCATTCCGCAACGACTTCTTCCGGCTTCATCGAGCAGAGAACTTTGCGGGCGACTTGGTAGCCACTTGCCTCGCTCTCATACACGGGCAGCGTCCAACCATATGGAACAGAATAGACTTTGGTGAGGAGATTTGCGTGCTTCAGCATGATTTACGTCCTTAGGCCTTTGTGCGAATCGAAGGAGGTCAGGCGCGGAGGCCGTCGAGGATTTTGTCGACGGCCTCAAGCGTGAGGTTTTCGTGATATTCTTTGTCGACTTGAATCATGGGGCCGGTGCCGCAGCTCGCCAAACACTCTGCCGTGCGCAACGTGATCTTGCCATCCGTGGTTGTCTGACCGGCGTGGATTTTGAGGCGTTTCTCGCAGTGCTTGAGCACGTCGCCTGCACCTCGTAGCGCACAAGGAAGCGTGCGACACACCCATACTTGGTGGGTGCCCACCGGCTCTTGGTTGAAGAGCGAATAGAAGGTGACGACTCCCTTCACGTGCGCGGGAGGTAGGTCCAACTTCTTGGCGACAAAAAGCGTGACCTCATCGCTTACCCAACCATTTTGGTCTTGGCAGAGGTGGAGCACCGGAATGCATGCCGCCATCTTGTTGGGGTAGCGAGAAAGGATGCTTTGAACTTCGCGTTCGCGTTCGGGCGTTAGTGCGAAAGCCATCGGTGCGGTGTCCTTCATTGTATAGGCTCGGGTCACTTGAAAGGCCCCGGTGTTCCGTGAGCTTTTTTTCAGCGCGGGGCGAGAATACGCCACGGTGACGGGCGCGGAAGCTAGTGCCGCAAGCAAGCGAGTTCAATCAAAAATATCGGTCTTGACAGATGGCCTGTAGAATGGTTGATTGCGCGCGTCCCGCCACTTGACGCGGGCAGCATACCGGACGCTAAGAAACATGAATACGATCCCCGTCATCGCCGAAATGGAATCCGCGCAACTGCGCACTGACATGCCCGACTTCCGCGTCGGTGATTCCGTCCGCGTTCACTACAAAATTTCCGAAGGCGACAAAGACCGTATTCAGGTCTTCCAGGGCGTCGTCCTCAAGCGCCACCGCGCAGGTGCACGAAGCACCTTCACGGTTCGCAAGATCAGCTTCAACGTAGGCGTCGAGCGTATTTTCCTCACGCACTCGCCTCGCATCGACAAGGTCGAGTTGGTTTCGCGCGGCATTGTGCGCCGCTCGCGCCTCTTCTACTTGCGTGAGCTCACGGGCAAAGCAGCCCGCGTTCGCGACAAGAAAGATATCTAAAAACTCACGCGTGGCGAAAGCCACAAGCGAAGCGGCCTTCGGTACGAGAGTACACGAAGGCCGTGGTGCGTTTGTTTGCTCTACGGTAGCGTTGCCGCATGCTTCTTACATCGACCGAATGGGATGAAGTACTGCATCGCACGGCGTTTTACGCGGAGAATCACGCCATCAAAGGCGCGCTGGTGTTGGAGGCGCTGTCTGCAGATGAGGCGTTTGCGGACATGAGTTGGCGCGGGTGGCTGAGCTGCTGGCAACTCTTGGATAGCCCGCGTGCTGTCGCCATGCTGTCGACAGATATGCAGTTTGATGTGTCTGGATTCGCAACGCCGCGGTTGCAGTCGATTGTGAGGGCGGGGGTGTTTCCGCTCGCTTACAGCGCGGCGGTTGTTTGGGAGTCACGTGTGGGGCTTCGTGCAATGGTGCAGAGTGCACGCAGTCATGTGCTTGAGCACGTGGACGAATTGGGGCATAGCTTTACCATCTGGAAAAGCTTCGCCGATGTGGCGCAACGTGAGCTGACGCCGGAGCAGCGCGCGCTCGCTGCCGAGCGCTTTGCAGAGTTTCTTGGCGCGCCTTCGCTTAGGTCAGAGTACCAAGCGCCGTCGGCTGCAGAACCGCTCGCGCCGGATGCCGAGCTCGCATCGCTGGTGCCGCGTGCTGCGCGCTGTATGGGGTTTATGGGTCACACCGTCATCACATTGAGCGCGGGGCTAAGCGCGCCGCTCGCTTTGGATGAGAAGCGAATGCTTCGGGACGCGCTTCACAACGTGTTGACACGCGACGAGGCTGTCGCCGCACGGCCTGAGCCCTCGACCGGAGCGCTTCAGGATGCGATGCGTGTACTCCTCACGGAAGGCCCACGCGATGTACACACACTGACGTTTGCGCACGCGGCGTGGTCACTGCGCCCGTGGCTGACATCGGACGATGAGGATGCACTTTCGGCCGCGCTGCTCGTAGAGGCCAAACGCATATTGCGACGGGGGTAGTTGGGGCCTACTCCACATCCATGTAGGGTACAATCGTTTCGCTTTGCAGCTCGCCGCATGCGCTTCGGATCTCAGCGCCCAATTCGGCGTGCGTGCCGACGACCACGATGAACAGATCGCTTGGGAAAATCCGGGATCTAAGCGCAGTGTTGGCGCTCTCGCGCGTCACGCTGGCAACGCGCGCGAGGTAGCCTGCGTGGTAGTGCTCGGGGAGTGATAGCAGGGCTTCATCGGTGAGCTGCCCTAAGCGTTTTGCGGCGGTGTCACGCTCAAAGGCGTAGCTTCGCTTGAGATAGCCCTTGGTGAATTTGAGCTCGCTGTCCTTCACACCATCAGCCACGAGTTGCTCCAACAATTGCAGCTCGAGCGCCAGGCAAGCGGCTGCATCTTTGGCCGCAGGCGAGGTGCTCATGGTGAACTCGTGGCGGCATTTGTCGACGGGGAGGCTGGAGCCTGCACCATACGACCACCCGCGCTTTGAGCGTACTTCGCGCATCAGTCGCGACGTAAAGGTGCCGCCGAAAATGGTGTTGGCCACCGAGAGCGCTGTGTGATCGGCGTCGTGCGGGGCTGTGCCAAGACGGCCAATCATCACCTGCGTTTGGCTGCGATCGGGCTTGTCCACGAAGATCAAATGCCTGCCCTTGGCCATGATGGCGTCACTCAGAACGGAAGCCGGAGCCGCTTTGGCCGGTCGTGTGTTTGAGAGTCTTGCTGCGATTTCATCAGCGTTTGCGTGTGTGATATCGCCTGAAAAGCCAAAGAGCATGTCGTCGTTCACAAGTTGTGCATTGGCATACGCTTGTACATCCTTTGCGGTGAATGACTGCAGCGTGGACACTCGGCCCGCCGAGCGGCGGCCATAAGGGTGGGCACCAAACAGCGCGCGGCGCAGGCTGCGGTGCGCAAGATGCCTGTCAGAATCTCGTGAGTCGCCAATCTCGGCGATGGTTTCTCGCACCAACTTGGCGACTTCGTTTTCGGGAAAGCTTGCATGGTGCAAGAGTTCTGAGAGCAGCATTGTGGCCGCGTCCAGGTTGCGGCGCAGCACCGTGAGATGCAAGCCTGTGACCTCGGTGCTGACGTCCACGGTGAGCTCTGCGCCCAGCTCGTCGAGGCGCTCATCGATCTGTTGCGCGTTCATGGTGGGCGTGCCTCGACGAAGCATCCGCGCGGCGATGCGCATGATGCCGCGATGCGACTCCGGCTCGTGCGCGGTGCCTGAGCGCATGTACATGCTCATGGAGACCAGCGGCAACGTGTGCGAGGTCTCGACAAATACCTGAGGCGCACGAAGTTGGCTCTGGGCGCTCATGCTGCGACTCCCGCGTCAGAATCCACGCTTGCG
>JAYWGD010000220.1:0-6269 GCA_043778435.1 Myxococcales bacterium
TTGGAGGCGGCATGAATGGCGCCAAGACCCATCTGCGCGCCACCTGGGGCAACGCCGGCTTCACGCCGCCAGGCGCCAGCGAGGCGCAGCTCTCGGTGGGCGACAACGCGCGTGACGACGAAGAACATGGCGCCGACCAGGAAGCGCGTGTGCTCAGCGAGAGCGATGTGGAGCTCAACGTGGAGGGCGAGTCGCGCATGTCGCTCAAAGCACCCCAGCCCAAGCACGGTGCGCCGCTCAGCGTGATGGTTGAGGCCGATGTGGAAGACTTTACCCATCAGCACGCGGGCGCTGAGGCGAGCAGCATCGTGCACCCTGCTGATTTTTACATGGCGCTCAAACAACCCGAGACGGCGGTCTATCTGCCCGGAAAAGCCTTTCGTAGCGAGTTTGCCGCGTTGAATGTAGACGGCACGCATCGCGCGGCTGTGCGCGCCTTGGTAGAACTCGTCAAACGTGTGAATTCGTGTGTGACCGAGGACAACGGTGACCTGGGCGCCTCTCGTCGCTGTGTGCACAAAGAGACCGTGGTGGGTCGCTGCGACGTTGCAACCACGGCCGGTCTTGTGGGCTGCGATCTCACTCCTGCAAAGCCTGGAGAATACATCCTTCGCGCTACGGCCAAAGACGCCAAAGGCCGTACAAGTATCGCCAGCACGAGCATCTATGCGTGGGGCGATGGCGAAGACGCTTATGCTTCGGACAACGGCGGCGCGGTGACCCTCGTGGCCGACAAGCGCGACTACAAGCCGGGCGACAAGGCCAGCGTGTTCGTGCGCATGCCTTTTACGGAGAGCGATGCCATTGTGAGCATCGAGCGTGCAGGCGTGTACACAAGCTTCCGCACGCACTTGGCCGGCGCGATGCCGCATGTGGAGCTTCCCATCACGGGCGACATGGGGGCCGCTGCCTATGTGGTCGTCGAGCTCTTGCGCGGCCGTGTGGGCGAGAGCAAACGGGTCGATGTGGATGCGCCCCAAGCGCGCTATGGCCATCTGCTCTTGCCCATTGGTGTGGCCGCACACAAGCTCGCGGTGACCGTAGAAGGCGTGCAAAAAAGCTATGCGCCGGGCGAGAAGGTCGAGCTCGACGTGCAAGTTCTGGCGCAGGGCAACAAGCCCGCCAGTGCGGGGCTGACGGTGTACGCGGTGGACGAGGGCGTGCTCATGCTCAGCGGTTACAAGACGCCCGATTTGCTTGCGCGATTCGTGATGAACCCCGGGTATCACGTGAGCAACTTGGATTCGCGCGAACAGCTCGCGCCGCTCTTTATGCCTTACGATCCAAGTGCTGGAGACAAGGGTGGAGACGGCGGCGGCGGCGGCGATGAAGGCTCATCGGGGGCGCGCAAAGACTTTCGGAGCACGGTGTTCTTCTCGCCGGATTTGGTCACCGACAGCCGCGGCAAAGCCCGTGTATCCTTCACGCTTCCCGATGGCCTTAGCTCGTACCGCGTGATGGCGGTGGCCATGACCCAGCAAGACCAATACGGCGCGGGAGAGGCAGCGCTTGTGGTCTCCAAGAAGCTGATGGCGCGTCCGGCGTTGCCTCGATACGCGTACGCAGGCGACACGATGCGCGGCGGCATTGTGGTCACAAGCGCTCTGGCCGCTGAGACCACGGTCAAGGTGAAAGCCATGGTGGAGGGCGCAACGCTCGAAGGCAGCGCCGAGCGCGAAGTGGTGGTCAGAGCACGTGGCAGTGTGGAGGCCGTGTGGCCCGTGCATGTTGCAAACGTAGGCACCGCCAAATTGCGTTTCGAGATCTCGGGTGGGGGATCGGCCGACAAGGTGGAGGTGAGCCTCGATGTGCGCGCGCCGCTCGTGCCCGAGGCCGTGACGCTCTACAACGAGACCGATGGCGTCGTGCGAGAATCGCTCGCCTCATTGGGTGCACTACGCAGTGATTACGGTGGCTTCGAGATGAGCGTGGCCTCTGGCCCCATCGTGGGGTTGCAGGATGCACTCAAGGGCGTGTGGGACTACCCGTATGGTTGCACGGAGCAACTCACGACCAAGATTGTGAGCACATTTGCGGCCGAGGATTTGCAAAAGCGCCTGGGCTTAGGCTTGCCCAAGGACGCGCACGCCCGAGCCGAAGAGGCCGTCGCGACGGTGTTGTCGCGGCAGAATGAAAGTGGTGCATTTGGCTGGTATTCCGCAGGTGACCACATGGATTGCAGGCTTAGCGTGTATGCCACGTATGGCCTGTCGCAAGCCAAGGCACGTGGGTTTTCTGTGCCGAACTCCGCGCTCGAACGAGCTCTCGATGTGGTGCGCGACCGCTGCGGTGGACCTAGCGCGGAGGAGCGACGCAAGTCGGTGAAGCTTCGTCAGTCGGTGGCGTGGGGAGACGTTCCGTTTGTCAATGACATGCTTGCCGAGGCAGGAGCTGCAGACCCAGGAGCGCTCAGCGAACTGTATGCAGATCGCATGTATCTAAGCGTACAAGATTTGGCGCTGCTCGCGCACGCCATGAAGAAGTCCGACATGGGCGCCGAGCAGGTGGCCACCATGCGCGCACTGCTCGAGAGCACGATCAAGCCTAGCGCGGATGGTACCGCACGGCGTGCGGCCAATCACAGCGCCTGGTATTCCGACGCCGAGAATGCCCAAGTACTGCGCGCGCTCGTGACGCTGGAGCCCAATAGCGCGATGATCGCGCCTATGGTGAAGCTGCTTCTGTCGGAGCGCGAGCACGGCAGCTGGCGCAACACGCACGCCACCGCGTGGTCGCTCATCGCGCTGCGCGACGCCGCTGAAGCCTTGCACTTGGGCGAGACGAAGATGCGCGCCGAGGCCTTTGTGGGCAGCTCAGGATTCTTAGACGCCATGTTTAAGCCTGGCCACGCGGGCGAAGCGCGTGCCTCGCTCAACATGGCCGACTTGATGAGGCAAGATCTCAGCCGCGGCCTCACCGTGCGTGCCACGGGGGGACGCGTGTATACCGCATCAACCTTGCGTTATGCACGCAAGGAGATTCCGCTCAAGCCCGTAGAGTCAGGAATTTACCTGGAAGGGCGCATGGGCACGCTGTCACGCAAACCCAAGCCCGGGGACAAAATTCCGGCCTTTCCGACGCCGCTTAGCACGCAGCTTGTGGCCGGCGACTTGGTGGCCATCGACATCGAGGTGACCAGCGACGAGGACATCGAGAACGCGGTGGTGGTGGCGCCCATTCCGGCCGGGCTAGAGCCTGTGCGCACCGACCTGAACGGCGAGGCGGGCTCCGTGTCCGGGCGCGGAATGGATCAAAGCCCCAGCAGCTACGACGATCACGAGGTGCGTTGGTACACCGACTTGCCCGCGGGCGTGCACCACTTCCGCGTGCTTGCACGTGCCACCACTCGCGGCTCCTACGTGGTCCCACCGATGCGTGCAGAGTCCATGTACAACCCCGACGTGTTCGGCCGCACCGCGGGCGGTAGGCTCGAGGTCAAGTAGGTGCAAAGCACACGCGTGCTGCCCTCGTGGCGCAAGCGTGGCTGCGCGATGGCCAAGTGGACTTTGCGCTTCCTCGGCGCCGTGGCGCTGGCGTTCTCACTCACTGTCGCGCTTTCGCCCATGCCCGCAGGCCTGCGTGACTGCGCGAGTGTTCCCTCGGTGCGCATTGTCGACCGTCACGGCATGCTCCTTCACGAAGTGCGTGCCGCCGACGGTACGCTTGCAGATGGAGTGGCGGAGCAAGATCTCGACGGCCGCGTTGCGCGCGCGGTCATTGCGGCCGAAGACAAGCACTTCTACTCCCATTTCGGCATCGACCCTGTTGCCATGGTGCGAGCTTTTTTGAGGAACATTCGCGCTCGTCGCGTTGTGTCTGGCGCTTCGACCCTCTCGATGCAACTTGCACGCACCTTGGTTCCGCATCGTCGTGGCTGGTGGGGCAAATGGCGAGAGTCCGCTCTGGCCGTGCGTATGGAGATGAGCGCGAGCAAGCGCGAGATCTTGCGCGCGTACATGAACGCGGCGCCCTTTGGTCCGCAAACGCGCGGCGCGCGCCGTGCTGCACGCGCAAGCTTTGGCAAGGAGCTGGACGGGCTCTCCTGGGCCGAGGCTGCTACGATCGCGGGGCTCCCCAAATCGCCTGTGGCCTACAAAATGCGTGTAGACTACGCGCCTACATTGAAGCGCCGCAATGCCGTGCTTGAAAGGCTCTATCGTGATGGCGCGCTCGACGGGGAGGCGCTCAAGGTGGCCCTCGCAGAGCCGCTTCGTCCTTGGACCGAGACGGTGCAGGCAAGCGCTCCTCACTTTGTGAACGCGCTCATGCGCGGCGCGTTGGGTGAGCTCCCGGCGCGCGATGGATTGCGTGTACTCCGCACAAGCTTGAGCGCGCCTCTCCAAGCGTTTGCCGAACGTGAGGCCCGCGAGCGCATCGCGCGCTTGGCCGAGCACGATGCCCATGCGGCGTCGGTGCTGGTGTTGGAGAACGCCACGGGTGATGTGCTTGCCTATGTGGGCTCGCCAGACTTCGACGAGCCCACGGCAGGACAGAACGACGGCGTGCTTGCCGAGCGACAGCCCGGCTCCGCGCTGAAGCCTTTCGTGTATGCGCTCGCGATGGAGCGCGCGGGCTACACGGCGGCCACGTTGCTCGCCGATGTTTCCACGCGCTTTCAGGTTGGCGCCGAGAATGTCTACGCGCCCAAAAACTACGACGGCAGATTTCACGGTCCGGTGCGCGTGCGGGAGGCACTTGCCAATTCGTACAACGTGCCCGCGGTGCGCGCGGCCGAGGCCGTTGGGGCCTCCGCCTTGCTCGATCAACTGCGCGCGTTGGGACTTGGCACGTTGCGCAAGAACGCGGAGGACTACGGCATCGGTCTCGCTCTGGGCGATGGCGAGGTGCGCCTGTGGGACTTGGCGTATGCATACGCAGCGCTCGCTCGTGGCGGTGAGCAAATTGTCCCGCGGGCGCTGATGCGTGCGGAGTACACGGATGCTGCGGCGCATGACATGGCCATCCAATTCGGAGCGCGTGCCGTGGACGCCAAGGCGGCGCAGGTGGTGACCGACATCCTGGCCGATCCTGTCGCCCGCGCCACACAGTTTGGTCGTCACGGCGCCCTGGAGTTCGATAGTCTTCAAGTGGCGGCAAAGACGGGGACCTCCAAGCACTACCGCGACAATTGGGCCGTAGGTTACACACGCGAGGTAACCGTCGCGGTGTGGGTAGGCAACTTCGATGGCCATGCGATGCGTGATGTAAGCGGCGTGACGGGCGCCGGGCCTTTGATGCATGCGGTGCTGGAATCCGCGATGAGCGGACGCCATGCTGCAGCTCTGGCTACCGAAGCGCGAGAGGGCGTTCTCGCGCAGATGGACGTGTGCGCACTCTCGGGGGCATTGCCTGGACCGCATTGTGAGCATCGCATACGAGAGTGGTTCGACCGCGAGCACGTGCCATCAAAAACGTGCGCTATACACGTACACGCGCGCGTGGAGCGCGACACTGGCCTGCTCGTGGGGCCATCGTGTGACGGGCGTGCGGTGGAGGAGCGCGTGTTTGAAAACTACGATGCGGAGCTTTCTGTTTGGGCGCGAGAGGCCGCCCGACCGCTGCTACCCGGGCCTTCACTCCGTTGTCCGCCGGTCGCCGTTGCGGCCGAGCATCGCGCGTTCCGTGTCCTCTATCCCACGGACGGTACCCGCTATGTGCTCGATGCCAGCCGTCCGCGCGGCACGCAGTCTGTGCGTGTGGAGGTGGGGCCGCTACATGATGGAGAGCGTGTCGATCTGTTGGTCGACGGCACAACGCGCTTACGCAGCGTGCATGCTGCAGACCTGATGTGGCCCTTAGAACCGGGCGCTCACGAGCTCCGTGTGCAACGCGCGAGCGGAGAAGTTGCAAACGTGAAAGTGCATGTAGAGTGAACGCTTGTCGCGTCGCAATCACTCAAGCGCTGAGCGATATCTCTACAAGCCAAAAAACTCGCGGATGCGTCGGGCCATACGTTCGCGTTCGCGGCGCTCCTGATCCGCGCTCGAGGGACCCTGGTTTTGCTCGAGCACGGCACTCAATTGAACACGCCTTTCGGCCATCAGCGCCGACAGCTTCTCGGCCACTTCTGGGCGCTCGCGTAGCACACGCTCGAAGCCTTCTTTGTCGAGCCTAAAGCACTCGACATCCGTCGTGGCGACCACGCTCGCCATGCGTGCCTCGCCCAGCATCAGGCCGGCTTCTCCGAAGACATCGGGGGCAGACATCTCGCGTACAACGCGCCCCAAACTGCTTGGCGTGGCTGTATCACCGGGTTCTTGTTTGGCCAA